>JAXVQY010000060.1:0-2452 GCA_037303805.1 bacterium
CGGCCTCAACGTCAACAACGGCATCATCTCCGTCCCCGAATACGAGGGGGCTACGGCATCGGCAGCCGGGACAAGCGGCCTTGTTCCGCCCGCAGCCGCCGGGCAAGCCACCTACGTGCTCTGTGGCGATGGAGAGTGGCGGGACATAGCGACGCTTATCGCCGCTGCGCAGGCTTAACTCTGTTCCAGCCGAAGAGTAAAGGGTAACTTCATGAATTTTCGGGCGGTTTTTAATACAAGAGCGTTGTCAAATCTCCGTGAAGAAGCCGTTATGTCACCGATCATATGGCCTCTTACTCTTCCGCAGCGCCCTCAATCTGACCCGTGGGCAAAAAAGCAGCCTGCTTCCCGCTGGACGTTTGAAGCTGACGAAGGCCCGGCTATGACCCGGCCCAAGGGTACCGTGGGCGAAAAGATGAGCATGACTTTTGTGATGACACTCGACCAGTGGGCGCAGTTCCGGCAATTCTGGAAAGTCGGCTTGAACGGAGGCGTTATTCCCTTCAACTACTTTGATCCGGATCTCAATGAGTTTTTTGATGTGCGTTTTGATCCGTCAGCGAGCGAAGACTTTTCAGTGAAAGAGCGCGGCCCGCTTCACCGTGAAGTGAGCATGACATGGGAGGTTCTGCCGTGAGCCAGATCCCTCTCGATTGCTCCATGTATTTCGACCGTGATTGTGACGATTACCCCGTCTTTTTGCTGGAACTGACGCATCCTGACTATGAAGGGCTTTTGCGGCTGTGTTCTTCAAATGTCCAGCGCATCGGGGAATGGGAGGATGGCGCACCCCAATATGGGGTGATGTCCACTCTCGGGGGGACGGAGCTCAACCCATACATTTTCGTTCCGATGGCGCTCACGCCACCGTCACAGGAAGAAGACGGCGCGCCTACGGCATCCCTTACAGTGTTCAGAACGAATGAGCTTGTCGTTCTTCTCCGTACGTTCAGGACACGTATCTTTGTACGTATGTACCAAGTGAGCGCAAAGGAACCGAACCTTGTACGTGCCGATTATCCCGGATTTTCGCTTTCACACGTCGATATAGGCGGGGCAACGGTGGACGGGACGATGGGCATAGACATGCAGGAGACGGAACCCTTTCCCGGCCCTTCCTACAGCAAAAAATATTTTCCGGGGGTGCATTCATGAGCCGTCCCGACAACTGGCTTGATAGATACATCGGCCTGCCGTGGAAAATCGGGGGGCGGGAACTGCACGGCGGCATTGATTGCTGGGGCCTCGTGCGGCTCGTCATGCGCGACGAAGCCGGGATTGACATGCCGTCCTGGGGTGATGACCCCGACGCTCACGGAGAGACATGCCGTTCCCGGTCGCGGGCGTTCGATAGACATCTTGATCACTTTTTCCGTGTGCCTGCGGGTGAAGAGCAGCTTTTTGACATCGTGACCTTCTTTATCGGCCCCGCGCTATGGCACGTTGGCGTTCTGGTGCAGCTTCCCCATACCATGCTGCACATCGAAGGCCCGGAGGGAAGCCAGTGCGAAGACTGGACGTCCCGGGCCGATCTGAAAAAGCAGTTTGGAGGTTTTTGGCGTGTCCGATGACCGCATCATGACCTCGATGCTTCCGGCAATTCCGGGGTGCGTTCATGCCTCAGCGATACCGAACGCTCTGGCCCCACATAAGCGTTGGACGGGGACTGTCCCTGATCTCGTGACGCTTTCTCATGTCGCGTCTACGATTTGCGACATGGCCCATGTCCCGCACTGTCTCCGTGGACAATGCAAAATGTGGCTGAACGGCGTTTCCATCCCGATGTGGGCGCATGATAAAATCCGTGTCCAGCATGGTGATCGTATTGAACTTATCGTTTGCCCGCGGGGAAGCGGTTTCATCAGCTTTTTGAAGTTGGTCGGCGCTGTCGTGGGCATCGCCATCGCTGCATGGGCACCTTTTGCGGGATTTGCTGGCGCGGCTTTCGTCAATGGCCTTTTTGCAGCAGGAGCTACCCTTGGCATCTCGCTTCTTGCCGACGCCATCGCCCCGATCCGTCCGCCGAAGTACGATACCAAAGAATCCTTGTCCGCCAGCCCGACATACAGCCTCAACGCTTCGTCGAACGCTATGGGCTTCGCGCAGCCGATACGCCGCCTGTACGGGCGTCATCTAGTGCCTCCGACGCGCATCATGGACGACTACACGGAAATTTCCGGAAGCGACTAGTATATTTATTTCCTCGGCGTCATCGGCATCGGCGCATATCAGCTTGAAGATCCGCAGATAGGCGATACGGATCTTGACCTCTACAAGGATGTCTTTGTTCAGTATTGCTACGGGCATCAAGGGGAAGCCATCCCGAATATTTTCCCTTCCGTCGTCTATCAAGAAAGCCTTTCGATCCAGCTTTTGAGCACGGATATCCTTGGGAATCAGCTTGATTCCGGGAATTGGTGGGTGACGCGTTCGACCCGCGCCGGGGTCGATG
>JAXVQY010000061.1:0-2961 GCA_037303805.1 bacterium
GGTACAAGTCCGAAACAAAGCAAAAACCACACCGCTCTTTTCATGCCTCTATCCCTCCTGCCACTCTCCGCTCGACATCTGACGGGCAAGTTCGGTCGCCCGCCTTTTGACCTGCTTCTTCCAGGTCGAATCCAGCATTTCCTGAGCGGCGCGTTCATAGTCGCCGTCGTCCACGGCCTTCAGCATCTGCTCGAATCCCTTCACCCCGGCCACGCCCATATTGAAGGCCATGTTCATGATGACGGCCTGCCTGGGTTCATCGAGCCTGCGCCACGACGGAAGAGCCTTGTCGAGTCTGTCCGCCAGCTTGCGGCAGTCTTCGACAAGTATCCTGCGGGCACGCTCCTTCGTGATTCTGGTGCCGGCGTGGATGTCGGGAATAGGATTGGCGTCGAGATTATGCCCGTAGCCGATGGTCAGCGCCCCTCCGGTACAGCGGTAGGGCGTCAGCTCAAGCCCCTCATGACGGGCCAGCTGAGCAAGAAATTTCGGCTGCTGTTCAATGCGCATACGCTCTCCCTTTTTGGACGGAAGCGTAGCACGGCAAGTTCAGGCGGAAAGGCTGGGGATAAGCTGGGAAAGGCTGAGGAGGGGCTGGGGAGGGGTTGACACCTTTTTCCGCCTCTGGCGAAACAGCCCGGAAAAGACAATGCCGGGACACACAAAAAGCCCGTTCCGCAATCTGCAGAAACGGGCTCATCTTCCTGAACTCCCATCAGCTCCCGGCACTCTCCGAAACGGATTGAACTCGCCGCAGTCTCCAGGCCTGCAAGGTGGCCGCCTCGGCACTGTATCTTGTCTTGCTGCCCTCTCCTTCCACGGCAACAGGCGCGCCGAGAGCCACCCATTTTCTCACCGTCTTCGCTCCCACGCCCATTTCTTCGCAGATTTCTCTCATGGACCGGAGTATCTTGGGATAGGTGAACGACGCGTCCATCAGTATCCCCCGAGAAGGTCGGCCGGGCCGCCCTCAAAAGTCGGCCTTTCTCCCCACTCCGGCATGGGAGCGGCGTCGATCTCCGCCAGGGCAAACATAACGGCTGCAGCGCCCGGAAAGTCCGTAGGCTTCCGGGAGGCGTCTTCCGGCCTGAGCTTTCCTATTTCCGCAGCTCCCGAGCTTTCCTTGCCCAGAAACAGGGTCTTTTCTCCCATGGTACGGCGCTGCACCAGCGCGTGATAGTACGGCAGAAGCCCCTCTCCCTTTCCGGCCCAGCCCAACGGATCACCGAAACGTATTTGACGCCTGTTCATGGACCGAAGCTCATCGTTGTAATCATCCAACAGGCAGACTCTGGAATCGGAAAGAGGCGTAGCCCACCGGCGCACCTGCCAGTCATCCTGCGCCCAGGCCAGCATGTCCACCAGCCTGTTGACGTCCGATGCTCTGGCCTCTTCCAGAAGAAACACAATATGCCTCCCTCCCAGCACATTTTCTCTGGCCCTCGTCTCGCCGAGAACCACAAGTGCTCCCGGTGCCAGATTATCCCGGCAGAACTCCGGCCACACCAGAGCCCCGGCCATGCGCCGGAACTGTCGGCCCGTCGAAACTTCCTTCCAGTATTCTTCACCGGAAATCAGATCCCGCAATACCTTTACCTTCGCCACGCCTGTACCTCGCTATGATAAGTCCATCCCCTGCGACATGCCGCCGCCGGACTGCAGAAGTTCGTTGAGGGCGTCCACCGTCACGTCCACCTGATCGTCGTGGGAATGCGTCATGGCCGGGCTGAAGGCTTCGAGCTCTCCCATGTATGCCGCCAGCCACGGCGCGGAAGCAGGCACGCAAAGCTGTCCGGCCCGGATAAAGGGCAAAACGTCGTTGACACGGCTCACCTTGTCCCTGCTTCGCTGCATCGCAATAATGGGCATGTCGCACAGCGCCCCGATACGTCGAAGACTCTGGATCAGCCCCGTGCCGCTGGACTTGTCTTCAATGAACACGCCGCGCACCCGCGCCGTAGAAGGGCGCCGGGGTCTGTGGCGGCTCAGAAATTCTCTGGTGACGTCCAGAAGGTCCGGCGCCTCCCACTTGCCGCGAAGCATATCCAGAAGGTACACGCAGCGCCCGGCCAGCCCCCACTTGGAAATCACGGAAAAGTCATTCTGCTCGCCTTCCTTCTGCGCGGTATCGAGCACGAAAATGATGGTGTGCAGGTCTTGCGGCGGCGTATCGTAGCTTTGAATCCACTCGGTCCTTATCATGGCTCCGCCCGGAGGCGTCGGCCGCTGCTGCACCTGCGCCGAAAAGGTGTAGGGATCACGTTCCCGGAGCTCCCGCATGGACGCCAGACTTTCCTTTTCCTCCCAGTAGCTGCATTCGTCCGGGGTTCCCTCGTTCTGCACTCCCTGAATTTCAAGGTGGGTGAACGAGGCCGCAAAATCCCCGTTCAGGGCATGGCCTGCCGGATCATCCTCATGCAGGCGCTGCATGATGAGAATGATGGGCGTATGCTCGGAACTGGCACGGCGGCTCCGTATGGTGCCCGTAAGCTTGCGGTTGGCCGCTTCTCTCTTGGCCCGGCTCCATACGTCGTCCGCCTTGAGCGGGTCGTCGATGATAATGGCGCCGGTAAATCCCGGCCTGATGTATCCGGCTCGAAAACCGGTCACCTGCCCTCCCGTGGACGTAGTGTACACGCCCCCGGCAGTTTTGCCGTCCACCTCGATGTTCCAGCGCTTCTTGGCGCGGGAATCGCTTCTGAGCGTCGTCGGCCAGAGTGTCTGAAACTCCTCAAGCTCTATGATTTCCTTCACCGTGGAGCTGTTCAGGGAGGCAAGCTCATCCGAGCCTGAGAGATGCAGGAAACGGCAGTACGGGCTTCTGGCAAAGCACCATGCCATGAAATGAATGACCGCCAGCTCCGTTTTTGTGCCGCCCGGCGGCATATTGATGCACAGATTCGAAATCTCGCCCCGGTACACGGCCATGAGGGCGTCCGCAATGCGCTCGTGATGCCAGTT
>JAXVQY010000062.1:0-3680 GCA_037303805.1 bacterium
CGGTTCGGCGCATTCCGGGATTCAGACATTTTAGGCAGTCAAGGAATCGTGCATGGCTCCCGGACGACAACAGCCAGATCACGCGTCCCGGCAACGTCGTGAGTCTTGGCGGCATCAATACGCCGTCGGCCAACGGCCTTCTGGAAGAAAAAGTTCCGGTCAGGGAAAACAAGCCCGGATCCGCATATCTCAGTACGACCGTGACGAACTGGATCAAGGTCATGGCGGGATTCATTCCTTCCGTGGCATCGTTCCTGTATACGCAGGACTGGTGGTTCCTTGCATGTTTCGGTACATTTATATGGTTCGGGATTACCGGCATACGAAATATCATTCAGATGGTCGTGGCCGGTAACGGCACGACGCGCACAACGCTGCTGCGCTGGAAGGATCATGTGAGTATAAGTCGCATCTGCGATTCGCTCATGTATACCGGCATATCCGTAGCGCTTCTTGAGGTCATCGTGCGCGTATGGCTGCTTGAGGACGTATTCGGGCTCAGTGTCCGTGAATATCCGGCCATCGTGTTTACCGTGCTGAACTTTGTGAACGCCATCTACATCTGCGCTCATAATATTTACCGGGGGTTCCCGAGAGAGGCCGCCATCGGTAATTTGTTCCGCAGTGCACTCGCCATTCCCGTATCGTCCTGGTATAACCAGGCATTTGTTGCCATACTGCTTCTCTGCGGTGTACAGGACCCGTTGTTCTATTCCGTGCCCAGCGCTGCCATCATATCCAAACTCGCATCGGATACCGTGGCCGCCGTCATCGAGGGTTACGCCGACAGTCAGAACAACCGGCGTATGCGTCGCTGGGACTATGACGGTAAGATTTCCCGCGTATTCTCCTGTTATACCCGACTTGAGCTGCTTTTCCCCGAAGAGGATATCCTTATCAAGCTGGCCCGCTCGGAAGGCCGGTTTGACGAGCTTAAGGGTGAAGCCCGCAAGCTGGAACTTGCGCTCATCATCAATGCTCTCGATCTCATGTACTTCTGGTTCTATCAGCCGCGTGCTCAGGATGCTTTCCGTCGTATGGTGAAAAATATGAGTCAGGCCGACAGAACCGTGTTTGCCCGATCGCAGCTTGTTCTGCTTCGTGAGCGCGACATAAGTCAGCTCTTCGTGGACGGCCTTGTCGGCAGAAATTTCTCGCAGCCTTTGGCATTCTATCTCGACAGACGCCGTGAGTATCTTTATGCCATGATGAAGCTGTGCCGTCCCGGTCGTAGAAGTGTTCAGCAACTTCCCTCCATTACCTTTGAAGGGGATGTGTCTGGGAACGGCAGCAGAGCTTCCTCGATCATGCAGGGATAAAAGAACCGTTCCTCGTATTGCATAAAGGAGGAAAGTATAGTACACAGAAGACAGACTCATAGACGACGGCAACCTGTCTTTGAGCCGGACATTCCCGTTGGTTCGCGGGCATGCCTCAACAAAATATGCCGAAGCGGCATATCTGAACAAGTTCTGAGGAGGACTTATGAAACGCTTTGTTGCTCTTTCCCTGGTTCTGGGTCTGATGATCGGTGCTACTGCCATGGTCGGCACTGCGCAGGCCGCGAAAGTCATTAAAATCGCCGGCATGAAGGCTGAAGGTGAACCTGAAACCATCGGTATGCACAAGTTCGGCGAGTATCTGGAAAAGCTGTCCAACGGTAAGTACAAGGTAAAGGTTTACCCCAACAGTTCTCTCGGAAAGGAAGACAAGTATATCGCCGATACCCGCCGCGGCACCATCGAAATGTGTGCTACCGGCACTCAGGTGGCCTCCTTCCATCCTGCCATGGCCATGATGGAAACCCCCATGCTGTACGACAGCTATGAGCATGCCTACAAAGCCATCAACGGCGGCGTGTTCGACCTCCTCACCGACGGATTCACCGAAAAGTCCGGCCTCCGTACCCTCAATATGTTCCCCCTCGGCTTCCGTCACTTCTACACCAAGAAGCCCGTTCACAGCATCGACGACATCAAGGGCCTCAAGCTCCGCGTGCCGAACATTACCCTGTACACCACCTTCGCCAAGGAATGCGGCATCAACGGCCAGGCCATGCCCTTCGCCGAAGTCATGAGCTCCGTTGACCAGGGTGTTATCGACGGCGGCGACAGCCCCCTCTCCGACATCACCTCCACCAAGGTTTACGAAAAGTGCCCGCAGATCACTCTGACCGGCCACATCCTCGTCATCCACAGCCTCTTCATCAACGAAAAGCTTTATCAGTCCCTGCCTGATCAGGACAAGGCCTGGTTCAACGAAGCCGCCAAGATGGCCGCTGAAGACGTGTGGAAGCTCGTGCAGGATATGGACAAGAAGTCCATCGAAGAAATCGAAAGCCATGGCGGCACTGTTTCCGAACCCACTCAGGCCATGAAGGACTTCATGACCGAGGCCGCAAAGCGCACTTGGACCATGTTCACCGATTCCTCCAATGAGAAGACCTACGTGCCCAACGCTCAGGCCATCTTCGACAAGGCCGCTAGCTTCAAGTAGTCTCTGATTGTGACTGGGGAGCCTGTCTTGAGGCAGGCTCCCTTTTTTTCTCTGAATCTCTGGCTGGTTCTCTGAGGTCTCTATGAGTGAATCTTCTTCCAATACCAAGGACAAGGCCAATCAGGCTGGAGCTGTGGCGTTTCAGATTTTCTGCGCCTGCATCTTTCTCGGCATGATCGGCCTTGTGTTCCTTAACGCTGTTCTTCGTTACTGCTTCAACTCCGGCTATCCGCCGAGCGAGGAATGGGCGCGTTTCCTCTTTATTTATATTACCTTTTTCGGCGCCATTGAAGCCTTCTATCGCAAGAAGCACATTGCCGTGGAAATGGTGGTCGATCTTCTGCAGGGCAACTGCCGCAAGGTGATGAATATTATTGCCATTCTGCTTTCCATCGCAGCGCTGGTGGTTCTTCTGCAGGGCGGCATTTCCTATGTGATGATGACGCTTGATACCTATGCCATCGCCACCTACGTCAATATGTCCATCATCAATGCGACGCTTCCCATCATGGCTGCTGCCGCCATCGTTCTGCAGCTTCGCGATCTGATTACCGTCCTTCGTACCCCCGCTTCCGAATTCAAAAAGAGCGAGGGCATCGATCTGTCCGAGCTTCAGCACTAAGGAGAGAGTATGGAACTGTTTCTTTTTCTTGGATCTCTCTTCGTTTTCCTGAGCTTCGGTGTCCCTATTGCCATGGTGCTGGTGCTCTGCGCCATGGTGCTCATGTTCCACGCGGATATGTGGGACCCGATGACCATTGCTTCGTGCATGCTCGACGGCGCCAACAACTATCCGCTGATGGCCATTCCGTTCTTTGTGTTTGCCGGTGAAATCATGGCTGCCGGTGGCCTGTCGAAACGTGTTGTGCAGTTTGCCCAGCTTCTTATCGGCGGCGTACGTGGCGGTCTCGGCTATGCCGCCATTGTGGCTTCCGTCATCTTCGCCGGTCTTATGGGTAGTTCGGTGGGTGAAGCTGCCGCACTCGGTGGTCTGCTGCTGCCCATGATGAAGCAGGTCGGCTATCGTCCCGGCCGTGCGGGTGCCATCATTTCTTCCGGCGCCATTCTCGGTCCCATCATCCCTCCCAGCACAAACTTCATTATTCTGGGATCCTGTGTGAGCGGCCTGTCCATCACCAAGTTGTTCATGATAGGTCTGTTCCCCGGTATCTTCATCGGTGTGG
>JAXVQY010000063.1:0-3680 GCA_037303805.1 bacterium
GGCCCCTGAAGCATGAAGCAGGTGTTGTAGTAGCGCAGCGCGTTGGCCGCTCCCGTGCCGAGAACGATGAGTCTGTCCATGGCAAACCTCCTCGTCTTGTTCTTAACTGAGAATACGAGGCTGAGGGGGCAGCGTCAAGAAGCGGGGCGGGCGTCGGAGAAGTCACGGGGGCAGCGTCAGAAAGCGGGGCGGGCGTCGGAGAAATCACGGGGGCAGCGTCAGGAAGCGGGAGCAGTCGGAAAAAATCACGGCCGTCTTCCGGGGCGCGGAAGGAAGGGGTCCGGAAGGGCCGGGCGGCGGGAGGCCTGCGGCGTCGCGCTTTTCCGGGGAACCGGGGCCGCAGGAAAGGCCGGTGAACCTGTGCCGTTTTTTTTCTAAGCGGTTGACGGAAAAAGGCTCCGGCCCGATGATGCCGCGATACGCCGGAGGAACCATGTCCCCAACCAGTTCCGGGACCCGCGACGGGCGGGCTCTTTTCTTTCTGCTGCTTTCCGTGGCGGTCAGTGCGCTGGAAGCGTTTCTGGTCCAGACGTTTTCCATCCATCACGTCCTGAACGTCGAGAGCCTCCGGAGCACGGTCACGCCTTCGCTGCTGCTCATCGACGTGCTTGCGCCGCTGGCCTGGGCCCTGCTGTCGCGGAAACTCTTTCTGGTGTTTCTGGTGCTTCAGACGGCGGCCAGTTCCGTCATCCTGCATTACGGCAGTTTCTTTTACAACACGCTCACGCTCTCCACCATGTATCATTCCATGCAGGGGCTGTCCTATCTCGGCGACGCGGTGTTCATCTTCGTCAGGCCGGACATTCTGCTCCTGCTCGTGCCGGTGCTGGCCGTGAAGCTCCTTTTTCTGCGTCCGGCCGCCGGTTCTCCGCAGTCCCGTCCGCGGCGCATCGTTGCGGCCATGGTCTGCCTCATGGTGCTGTCCGTCGTGATGTTCCGCGAACACGGCCGCTCGGGCATGCTCAGTCTGTGGACGGACGAGGGCCCGTACAGAACCACCGCGGATCGCCGCAGTCAGGAGGGAACCCGGGAATCCGTGCGGCATCTCGGCTATCTGGCCACCTGGGTCGGCGAATGGCTCGGCGGCGTGTACAAGGACACCGGTCTCATTTATGCCGAAAGGAAATGCCGGGATCCGCAGACGGCCTTTCTGGAACGCCACCCGGAAGGCGGCGGCACCAGGTGCGGCTGGCCGCTGCCTCCGGTCGCCGGTCCCGTGGTCGCGGTGCAGGTGGAGAGTCTCGACTTTTCCGCGCTGTCCATGACCTTCAACGGCCGGGCCGTCATGCCCTTTCTGCGTTCCCTGCTGCCCGATTCCGTGCTTCTGCGGGCCTTCGCGCCGCACAAGGTCGGTTCGGCCAATGCCGATTATGAACTGTTGAACGGCCGGGAGGCGGATCAGAACGTCATGTACTATTCCTACATCCGCGACTATCCCGACAGCGTGATACACGCGCTGAAGGACCGGCATCCGGCGGCCTTTCACGGGCTGGAAGGCAATCTTTTCAATCTCCGCGAGGCCTACGGACTCATGGGCTTTTCCGAGACCTTCTTCAAGGAGGAGCTCGTGCGGCAGGGCTATCCGGTCAGCGATCTGGCCATGGAGCACGTCGCGGACGAACATGTGCTGGACGCCGCGGCGAAGTATCTGGAGCAGGGCAGGGGACAGGCCGTGTTCGTGGTGACCATGAGCACGCACATTCCCTTCATGGATCCGCTGCCCGAGTTCGGCCAGGGCCGGGGACTGTTCGCCCGCTACATCGCGTCCCTGCACTATGCCGACGCCTGTCTCGCCGATTTCTACGCCCGCCTGCCGGTCGGAACCCTGTTCGTGCTCTGGGGCGATCACGCCGGAGACGTTCCCTATCCCCCGGGCATGGCGGACAACGGCAGGCTGGTGCCGTTTCTCGTGAACGTCAGGGCGGAAGCGGCTGGATCACCGGAACCGGCGAGGATCACCCGTTCACGCTGTGCGAGCTGTCCTTCTATCTGAAACGTCTGCTGCGGGATCACGACTGAGGCGGGACGGATTTTTCGCCCGGACGGCACACCGAAAGCACCACGGCCGCGGCCAGCAGGCCCGCACCGGCCGCACAGCCCAGTTCCCGCCGGAAGTGCCGCTCCGCCGTGTCGGGAAGGCGGTAGGCCGACAGACCGTAGCGGTACACGGCGTCAAGCTCCTGTCCGGCCTGCGGGCACAGGTACAGCGTGCCCAGCAGGAGAGCCGCGGTGATGCACCACTTGCAGGCTATCCAGGGATACTTGAAAAAGCCGCGCCGCGTGCACAGCGAATAGGCCAGACCGGTGAAGAAGGTGCCGAACGCGCCGACCGGGACAAGCACCTGCTGCGTGATCACGGCCGCCGACTTGAGCATGCCGAAAAGTTCCTCGTCCTCGCCGGAAAGCGGAGCCTCATGCAGCAGAAGAAGCACACAGAGCGCGCTGCCCAGCCATGAGGCGGCGGCGCCCATGTGCAGAATGCGCAGAACGCGCTGACCGTTCTTGCCGAGATACATGACTGATCTCCTTGAGTTTCCTGTCTTTTTACCGGCGTAGCTACCATGCTTTCCCCGAAAGCGGAATAATATTTTCCGGCAGAGGACCTTCCCGGCAGAAGGTTGCCGCGCCCTGAAGACGGTTCCGGGAAATTGAGGCTTGACATTTCCTCCCGACGCGGGAAAACATACCTTTTTCGACTGCTTTCGGAGAGCGGTCTCTGGCCGCATGCCCCGTAAGGAATACCATGGCGCGTTCCCGCGCCCGGAGGAAAGCCTCATGGCTGAATATAAGAAAACGCTGAATTTGCCCGTCACCGGTTTTCCCATGAAGGCGAATCTGGTTCAGAAGGAACCGGAAATGCTGAAGTTCTGGGAAGAAAACAATGTGTTCCAGCTCATGCAGGACGCATCCGGCTCCCGCGGCAGCTTCGTGCTGCACGACGGCCCGCCCTATGCCAACGGTCATATCCATCTGGGCACCGCCCTGAACAAGATCCTCAAGGACATGATCATCAAGTCCCGCAACCTCATGGGCTGGAAGACCGGCTACATCCCCGGCTGGGACTGCCACGGTCTGCCCATCGAACACAACGTGGAACTCGAACTCGGCGACAAGAAGAAGGATCTGCCCGCCCACGTCATCCGCAAGCGCTGCCGTCAGTACGCGCAGAAGTTCCTCGACATCCAGCGCAAGGAATTCAAGCGTCTCGGCGTGCTCGGCGACTGGGATCATCCCTACATGTCCATGGATCCGGCCTATGAGGCCGTGACCGCCGCGGAACTGGCCACCTTCGTGGAACGCGGCGGCGTGGTGCGCAGCAAGAAGCCCATCTACTGGTGCTGCCACTGCAAGACCGCCCTCGCCGAAGCCGAAGTGGAATACCGCGATCTTTCCTCGCCCTCCATCTACGTGCGCTTCCCGCTTCCCGATCCCCGGCTCGCCGAGGTGTTCCCGCAGGCCGACGTTTCCCGCACCTACATCGTCATCTGGACCACCACGCCCTGGACGCTGCCGAGCAACCTGGCCGTGTGCGTGCATCCCGAATTCCGCTATGCCCTCGTGGAGACCGGCGGCAGCCAGTACATCCTGGCCTCCGAACTCGTGGAAGGCTGCGCAAAGACCTTCGGCTGGACCGACTACACCGTGCTCGGCGAGACCACCGGCGACAAGCTGGATCGTCT
>JAXVQY010000064.1:0-3682 GCA_037303805.1 bacterium
CGACGCTCTTCCGATCTCTCCGGGCAGTACCGGCTGAACCTTGAGATCATCGGGCTGCGGCATGGTGGAGGAAGGCAGAGGAATGTCTCTCAGAGAGAAGTTGCCCCTTACCTTCTGGTCGGGAAGTCTCATGTCGATACGGGTGGCAGGCAGAGAGAAGATGCTTTCGGCCGGGGCCCACTTGCTTCCTTCCACATCGGTACGGCTGAACAGCATGACGGTGGAAGGATCCATGGAAACAAGACCGGCTCCCGATGGCAGCATGACGATGGGTGTGACTTCCGTGCTGTCTCCGGGCATGAAATCGGCGGGCTGGCGCACGATCACGCGCACTGCGTCGAGGTAGTCCCTGTCGTTGACGAGGGCTTCGGGTACGGAAATTTCCACGCTGGCCTGATCGGGACGGATGCTGAGGCCTTCTTCTTCGTTGTCGAGCTGAATGTCCCGGGTAAGTGTGACGTTTTCGGTCTTGAGATCGAGGGAATAGCGCAAGGTTGTGACGGGCGGGGTGATTTCCACCTGCGGCGGAGCAACAATGGCCACATTGGCTTCATGGGGGCCTTCGCTGGCGTTTTTGGTGGGATCGTATACCACGATGAGCCTGTCGAGAGAATTGACCTGTGTTTCCGGTCCCTTCACGGTAACGAACGAAGGTTCGAGAATGGGATGGGAAATGAGGTATGGGGAATCCGCCGGCAGGGGAAGCATCTTGTTTTCCAGGGGGACCACCCGTTCGGTGAGGGCATCGGCTTCAAGTACGAGACGGCTGGGCATGATTTCAAGGATTTCAAAGGCCTTGAAATCGGGCATGGAGTCCACGGCCAGGGGCAGTGCCGTGGCACCGCGCTGGACACCGGATAGATCGACGGTGTAGACGAGATCGCGCGAATGAAGGTTCCTCAGAAGTTCTGCGGAGCCGCGCAGGCGCACGGAAATATGATTCACCATACCTTCGCGGATGATGAGACCGTCGGGCAGTCCGCGGTATTCCACGCGCAGCTCGACCTGCGTTTCCACATGGTCGCGGCCTACGACGAGATACCAAAGGCCCGTGGCGATGACGAAGGAGAGCAGTACGGAAAGAACGGTCTGCAACCGGCTGTTATTGATTGAGGACA
Organism: bacterium; assembly: GCA_037303805.1. Lineage (GTDB taxonomy): Bacteria > Desulfobacterota > Desulfovibrionia > Desulfovibrionales > Desulfovibrionaceae > Mailhella. Next base: position 1,119 of record JAXVQY010000064.1, read on the forward strand.
TTGGCCAGTATCCGTTCCAGGCGTTCTTGGTTCAGGGGATTGGAGAGGTGACCGTCCTGGGCTAGGGTGACTTCTCCGCGTTCTTCGGACACCACGATGGAAATGGCGTCGCTGACTTCCGTAATGCCTATGGCTGCCCTGTGACGGGTGCCGAAATGCTGACGGGCCACATTGGCCAGCGGCAGCACGCAGCCCGCAGCGGTGATGCGGTCGTTGTGACCGATGATCACGGCGCCGTCATGCAGGGCGGTGTTGGGGAAAAATATGGTGGCAAGCAGGTCCTGAGAGACGACGGCGTCGATGGTGACGCCCTTTTCCGTCATGTCGCCGAGGGCCACATTCCGCTCTATGACTATGATGGCTCCAATTCTCCGGGCAGCGAGAGCGCAGGCGGTACGGCTCACGGTACTGATCATCTCGGTACGTACATTGGCCTTTCGTCGGAACAGGTGCCGGAAATTCATATTGGAAAGGGCCTGGCGTATGTCCGGATGGAACAGGATGACCACGACGAGAAACAGAGAACTGAATACGTTCTGAAGCAGCCAGGCCAGGGTGAACAGCCCGAGAAACTGAGCCACCGCGTACAGGGCGAGAAGGAGCAGCAGGCCGTTCAATGCGGCCATGGCGCGTGTGCCTCTCACGAAGCGGATGCCGTAGTAGCAGAGTATGGCTACTATGAGAATGTCCAGCAGGTCTCGCCAGCCGAATGTCAACTGTCCCAGTGCGAACATGTCAGTCTTTCCAGGGGGTGAAGTGTTCCGCAAGCGTCAGGGCACGTCGTGCGGAGGTAACGTCGTGGACGCGGTGATGAAACACACCGCGTGCGGCCAGAAGAGCGGTACACACGTTGGTGGATTCCGTTCGGTCCGTTACGGCGAGTCCCAGCAGAGCACCGAACAGACTTTTGTTGGACACGCCGAGCAGCACGGGACGGTTCAGCGCTTCCAGCCGTTCCATTCCGGCGAGAAGGGCGCAATTGTGTTCCGCCGTCTTACCGAAGCCTATGCCGGGGTCGAGTATGATGTGTTCTTCCGGCAGACCTGCTTTGACCAGGGCATTCATGCGTTCTTCGAAAAAGTGAAGCACATCGTCCACGACGTCGCCGTAGCAGGGATCCTTCTGCATGGTGCCGGGCGTAGTGCCGGGCAGACAGTGCATGAGCACGTAACCGGGCCGGAATGTCGACACGACCTCCAGAAGCTGCGGCTCCCATAAACAGGCCGAAATGTCATTGATGATGTCCGCCCCGGCTTCGAGAGCGTCCACGGCTACGGAGGCTCGCCAGGTGTCTACCGAGAAGAGCGAGGCTTCGGGCAGGGCGCTTTCCGCACGCAGACGGATCAGAGCACGCAGAAGAGGCATCACTCGGGCGGACTCTTCTTCGGCGGGAACATCTTCTGCTCCCGGACGCGAGGAGGCTCCGCCCAGATCGAGCACTCGGGCCCCGCTTTCGGCAAGGTGCTCAGCATGGGCGAGAGCATCTTCCGGGCGGTTGTGCCTGCCTCCGTCGAAAAAGGAGTCGGGCGTCACGTTCACCACGCCCCACAAGGTGAAGCGCGACGGCGTGCCGCCCTGTTTTTCAGAGGAAACAGGGCTGAATGCCCCTTGGCGAAGCATCCAGACCGCAGACATTATTTTGCTCCCCCATCCGGCCCGGAAGAGGCCGGTCCGTTTCCGCCGTTCACGTCCGTTTCCGCCTTCTCGGCGGCAGGGGCCTGCGCAGCGTTCGTCCCGTCGTTATTTTCCGGGGAGACTCCGGACGTCTCATTCTTTGCGGAGGTGTCCGTCTTCGTATCGCCGGCAGCGTCGCCGTGATCTTCCTCAAGGTGGAATTCACCGGCATTCTGTCCGTCGATCTGAAAGGGAGGCAGCTTTTCGCCCTTCATGAGAATGTCGATGTCCTCGCCGGAAATGGTTTCGCGTTCCAGCAGAGCATGCGCAATGGCGTGGAGCATGTCGATGTGTTCGGTGAGCAGGGTACGGCAGCGTTCACGGGCCTCGTCGATGAGCGCCTTGACTTCGCTGTCCACCAGGCGGGCCATGTCGTCGCTCACGGAGCGGGTATGTCCCCATTCGCGGCCGAGGAAGACTTCCTCTTCATGTTCGCCTACGGTCTGGGGACCTATCTTGTCGCTCATGCCCCATTCGCAGACCATCTTGCGGGCCATTTTGGAGGCGCGTTCGATGTCGTTTCCGGCGCCGGTGGTTATGTCGCCCATGATGATTTCTTCGGCCACGCGGCCGCCGAGAAGCACCACGAGGTTGTTGCGCAGGAAGTTGCGGGAGTAGCCGTGCCGGTCTTCATCGGGCAGCTGCATGGTCACGCCCATGGCGCGGCCGCGGGGAATGATGGAAACCTTGTGTACCGGATCGGTGCCGGGCAGCAGCTTGGCTGCAAGGGCATGGCCGCCTTCGTGATAGGCGGTGATCTTCTTTTCCTCATCGCTCAGGATGAGGCTGCGGCGTTCCTTGCCCATGAGCACCTTGTCCTTGGCATATTCGAAGTCGGACATGTTCAGGCGGTCCTTGTTGAGCTTGGCGGCCTGAAGCGCGGCTTCGTT
>JAXVQY010000065.1:0-3695 GCA_037303805.1 bacterium
GGCAGGCGCTTGAAGCGTCTGCGCATGTTGCCGCAGCCGTTCTCGACGAGGCGGAGGCGGCGTCAAAGGCGGAGGCGTTTGCGATTGCCGCGTGGGGGCGACGCTGCAATCTTCCCCTTGGCCCGCGCGCGGACATCCGGTGCTCGGAGTCCTCGTCCCGTCTGCTCTGCAAGCCGTTCTGGATCATGCGACCGAAGGAGCGTCCGGCCGAAGGAAAAATGTTCGTGTTCGACGCCACCACCGGCCTCGGCGGCGTTTCCGAATACTGGAACGTGGTCGAGTATGTGCTCGGCATGGAGCGACGGGAGGCGTCCTGACGGGGAGGCGGCTTCGGACTCCGTGCAGGACGGCGGCGCGGAAAACGGAACGCGCGGAACGGGCTCGCAGGCTGCGGAAAGACGCGGCCTGTTCGGGAAGGGAAGGCGCGACGCTTTCGGCGCAACTTTAGGAAACAAGGGGCGTGCGGCAACGCGCGGGGCTATTTTTCACCGCGCCTACGTTGAGAAGGGCGTGCGGGTGTGATATCGGGGAAACATGGAGCGTCGGCGTTTTGTGCGGCAGGCGCGGCAAAGGAGAAATTGTTATGGCGACGAATACCATTTTTCCCCAGGACAAGAAGTGCGGAGCCTGCCGGTGGTGGGAAGGCAAGCGCGTTCCCGAGATTCATATGTTCAAGGGCGTTGTCAGAATCCGCTGCGATTCGGCCCCGGCCTACTGCCCCATACGCAAGATGAAGATGCTCTCCGGCGGTTCCTGCCCGCGCTTCAGCAAATGGGAAAAGCTCTGATGCCGCATGCCCTGAGGGCATGAGCTTGTTAAAAAAGAAAAGCCATGTAAAACACGGCTTTTCTTCGGAACGTCAAATTCTGGTGGGCGGTAAGGGACTCGAACCCCTGACAGTCGGTGTGTAAGACCGATACTCTACCAACTGAGCTAACCGCCCCCGCCGTTTTTTCTAGGGGAAGTGCCCTGTTCTGTCAAGCAAGGGATGCCCCGGCAGGGCAGTGCCTGCGGCGCAACCATGAGGGCGGATGCGCCCGGAAGGACGGGGAGCATTCGGCCGCATGAGCTTCCGAACCCGTTCCGGCGGCGTCTCTCTGTTCTGTGTTTCCGGCTCTGAATGGGGAGAGTTCAAATGCTGTTTCTCCATGACTCGAAAAGGTCAGTCTTTGTTGTTTTTGCCGATATGCTGTTGAACAATGATATGTTGCACTGAAATGACGTGTTCCTGATTCTTTTATGAAAAGTTTTGTGCATGACTGCTGCAATTATATGCCATAGTCTGACAGATGTTTTGTTTGTATTTATGAGTGAAATACAGGCGTGATTGCAGATGGGAGATGCCCGGTAAGGCACGTTGAAAAATATGGTCATGATGGTATGTTCCATGGCCGTATGGCATAGGTCTTCATCAGCCACCTTTACATGAGGTAGTCATGTTTTTTAAGGAAAAATCTGCGCCTTCCTCCGGGCGGATTGTCATCATCGGCGCAGGAGAAGTCGGCTTTCATACGACAAGGCGGCTTGCCGAGGAACAGCGGCAGGTCATTGTCATCGACCATGACGAAGCGCAGCTGCGCAAGATACAGGAAGCGTTTGACGTTCAGACGCTGACGGGCTCGGGGGCCAGCCCGCAGGTGCTGCAGGACGCCGGAATAGACAAGGCGGAGCTGGTTCTTGCGGTGACGAACTCCGACGAAGTGAACATCATGGCCTGCATGTTCGCCAGAGAACTGGCGCCCCAGGCCACACGAGTGGCCCGCGTGCGCAATCCCGACTATCATCTTCTGCCGGGCTTTCTGGAAAAGAGCCTCGGGCTCAGTCTTCTGGTCAATCCCGAAGAGGAAATTGTCCGGTCCATATCCCGCCTCATCACCATGCCCGGTTCCGTGGAATATCACGAATTTGCCAATCGCCGCATTCGCATGACGGGCATGAAGGTGGACAGAGGCCCCCTCATCGATCTGCCGCTTTTCCGCTTCCGTGAAGTGATGCAGGAAGAGCGCGTCATGATAGGCGCGATTTACCGGGAGGACAGACTCATCATTCCTTCCGGCTCCGATGTCATACGGCAGGGCGACATCGTTCACTTCATCTACGAGCCTGCGGCGCTGCCTTCCATACTCCGCGCGCTGGAGCAGAAGCGCCGCCCCGTGCGCAGCGTGTGCATTTACGGCGCGGGACTCATAGGAACGGCGCTTGCGAGAAGTCTGGAATCGATGAACGTGCAGGTCTGCCTGATTGCCGGGAATGCCGCGGAGTGCGAAAAGCTTTCCTCCAGCCTCGGATCCACGCTGATTCTGCACGGCGACGCCAGAGACCGCAGTCTCCTTGAAGAAGAGAAGATAGGCGAGATGGATGCCTTTGTCGCCGTTTCCGAGAACGAAGAGTCTAATATTCTTTCCTGCATGCTGGCCAAGAAGCTTGGCGCCGGGCTGGCGGTGGCCAGCATCAACAAGGCCGAATATCTGCCGCTGGCGGACACCGTGGGCATCGATCATATTGTGAGTCCGCGCATAGCCACTGTGAGCAGCATTCTGCATTACATCCGGCACGGCAACGTGCTGGCCTCGGTGGCGGTGAGCAATGAAGCTGCGGAAACCATGGAAGTTTTCGTCGAGCAGAATTCCGCGCTCTGCGGCCGACGCCTGCGCGACATCTGCCTGCCCAAAGGCGTGCTCTTCCTCGCCATCGTTCAGGGCGACAATGTGTTCATCCCCAAGGGCGACACGGTCATTCAGTCGGACGCCCGCGTGCTGATCCTCGCGGAAAAACAGCACATTGCGGAACTGGAGCGCGTCCTTGGCGATGCGGAGGCCTCCGAGTGCGGAGGCTCGGATCTATGACGTTCTGGAATATTCTCTACCTTGTCGGCATCATGATCGCCTGCGTCGGCGTCATGCAGATTCTTCCTCTGGCGCTTTCCGCAGGTTTCGGCGACGGGTACGCGGCTTCTCTTGCGCTGTCCTGTGCGGCGTCCGTGCTTGCCGGTCTTCTTCTGGTGCGCGCGGGGGGCAGAAAACGCCGTACCATACTCAGCAACAGCGAGGCGCTGGCCTGTGTGGGCCTGTGCTGGATAGCCGCCACCTGCGCCGGGGCGCTTCCCTATGTGTCCACGGGCTTCATGAACCCTGTGGACGCCTGGTTTGAATCCGTTTCAGGCTTTACCACAACGGGATCCTCCATCCTTTCCGATATCGAGGCTTTGCCGCAGAGTCTGCTGTTTTGGCGCAGCCTCACCCAGTGGTGCGGCGGCATGGGCATCATCGTGCTGTCTCTGGCCGTGCTTCCGCATCTCGGCGTCGGCGGCATGCAGCTCTACCGGGCCGAAGTTCCCGGCCCCACGCCGGACAAGCTGGCTCCCCGGATACAGGATACCGCCAAGATCCTGTGGAGCGGCTACTGCGTTCTTACCGCCGTCATGGTGGTGTGCCTGATGATGGCGGGCATGAATGTCCTTGATGCGGTCAATCATGCCTTTACCACGCTGGCCACGGGAGGCTTTTCTACAAAGAATGCTTCGGCGGCGGCGTTTTCCCCGGCCGTTCAGTGGATCATCATTGTCTTCATGTTTCTGGCCGGAATCAACTTTACTCTGCATTTTCGTTTTATTTCGGGAAGATGGAACGCCTACAGCAAAAGCGAGGAATGCCGTTTCTTCGTGTTGCTCTGCGCTGTTCTTACGCTGCTTACCG
>JAXVQY010000066.1:0-3695 GCA_037303805.1 bacterium
CTTTCCCGCGGCATGGCCGACGGCTGCTGCCTTGCCATCGCGCCTCTGCGTTCCTTCAAAATCACCGAAACCATCAAGTACTCCGTGGCCGATCCCATTGCCGCTTCTCCCATGTGGATGGCCATGTCCAACGATGCGTGGAACCGTCTGACCCCCGAACAGCAGGCCATATTCACGGAAACCACCGGTGAAGTGCTGGCCCGCGCCATCGGCCGCGCTCTGGACAATGGTTCCAGCTCGGATGCCAAGTGGATGGAAGAAAACGGTCATGTGTTCAACCACTTCTCCGCTGAAGAAAAGGCCAAGATCGTCAAGGCCACTGCCGGCATAGGCGACAAGTGGATCAAGAAGGCGGAAAAGCGCGGCTACGCCAACGCCGCCAAGATTCTCGACGACCTGCATACCCTCGGCCAGCAGACCGCTGCCGAAATCGAGCAGGAAAAGGCCGGAAAGTAAACCATTAGCGCCGCCGCACCCGGTGCGGCGGCCGCTGCCTGAAAAGACAGCACAGGGATCACACATGGATCAGAAGATCAAGAATGTCGTGTTCATCATGCTGGACACGCTGCAGTTCAACTATCTTGGCTGCTACGGCAACAAGGTAGTGAAAACTCCCAACTTTGACCGCTTCGCCCGCAACGGAGTGCTTTTCGAAAATGCCTACAGCGAAGGTCTCCCCACCGTTCCTGTGAGAAGGGCCACCATGACGGGTCGCTACACGCTGCCTTTTGCAGGCTGGCAGGCTCTTTCCGCCGAAGACACCACGCTTTCCGATATCCTCTGGGGCCGCGACGTGCAGACCGCACTCGTGTACGACACGCCTCCCATGCGTCTGCCCAAGTACGGCTATTCCCGCGGCTTCGACTATGTGAAGTTCTGCCCCGGGCATGAACTTGACCACACTACCTTTGCGGATCGTCCTCTTGATCCGTCCATGAAGCCCATCGACTACACCTCCTACAGCATGGCGTACAATGAAAAGGGTGAACTCATCGACGATTCCAGCAAGGCACTGCTGGATGAAATCGAATGCTTCCTCAAGATCCGTCAGGACTGGCGTTCCGAAGACGACAACTTCGTGAGCGTGGTGGCCCGTGAAGCCGACCGCTGGCTGCGCGACATCCGCGACAAGAAGCGTCCGTTCATGCTCTGGGTGGACTCCTTCGATCCGCATGAACCCTGGGATCCGCCGTCGATCTGGAAGAAGGAACCCTGCCCCTACGATCCGGACTGGAAGGGCAATCCCATCATGCTCGCTCCCTGGACGCCCGTGGAAGGCCGTATCACCGATGAGGAATGTGCCCACATCCGCGCGCTGTATTCGGAAAACATCGAGCTTGTGGACAAGAAAATCGGCAAGCTTCTGGATTCCATCCGCGATCAGGGCCTTTGGGACGAAACGCTCATCATCATCACGTCCGACCACGGCCAGCCCATGGGCAAGGGGGAACACGGTCACGGCATCATGCGCAAGTGCCGCCCCTGGCCTTATGAGGAGCTGGTGCATGTTCCGCTCATGATGCACATTCCCGGCATCGAGGGCGGCAAACGCATCAAGGGCTTCGTGCAGAACGTGGACATTGCTCCCACCATTCTTGAAGCGCTCGGCTATCTGGAAGACTTCGGCGCCCAGGGCGGTGCCTTCGGCTTCCCCGTGTTCGGCGCCATGGACATGCAGGGGCACAGCCTTCTGCCCATGGTTCGCGGCGAGGTGGACAAGGTGCGCGACTTCGCCATTGCCGGTTACTTCGGCATGTCGTGGTCCATCATTACCGAAGACTACACCTACATTCACTGGTTGCTGAAGAACTCCACGCAGAACGACGTGGTGAAAGCCCATCATGCCGGCCACGACATCATGGAAGACGAAGCTATCTGGACCTGCACCGTGGGCGCCAAGCAGGACGTGCCGGATGAGGATGAACTCTACGACCGTCGTACCGATCAGTTCCAGCTGCACAACATCGTCAAGGAGCAGCCGGAAAAGGCCAAGGAACTGCTGAAGCAGCTCAAGCTTTACATCGGCGAGCTGAAGACGCTGTAGCATGCTCCCGCACGAAGGCGTGCGGCTTTGCAAAGTACATAACCGGGGGAGTGCTCAGGCGCTCCCCCTTTCAGGAGTAGCGTATGTTCGAGGAACTTTCCGACGCCACTTTTCAGGCCCGCATTGCGGAAGTGAAGGCCGGAGCCTGCATTTTCTACAAGCAGCTCTGCCCCCACTGCAAGAACATGGAAAAGGTTCTGGAAAAGTTTTCCAAGCTGCAGCCCGATGCGGTGCTGCTTTCCATAGACATTGAACAGAATCCCGTTTCGGCGCAGGCCTGCGGCGCGGAACGTGCCCCCACTATTCTCGTCATCCGCGACGGCAAGGTGGCCGGAAAGAAGGCCGGACTCATGAATCCGCGCGAAATGGCGCAGTTCTTTGATTCCTGCAGATAAGGAAGGCGGATCATGAGTGATGTGATTATCAAGGATCTGGTCATCATCGGCGGCGGTCCCGCCGGCATGACGGCCGCGCTGTACGCCGCGAGGGCGAAGCTCGACACCGTGGTGCTGGAAAGCAACGTGACCGGCGGCCTTGTGAATTCCACCTATACGGTGGAGAACTTTCCCTCCTGGTCTTCCATTCACGGCATGGAACTCATGGAAAAGATGCGCGAACAGATAGACGCGCTCGGAGTGGACGTGGAGGAAGTATGCGAGGTGGAGAGCCTCGAAACGGGTGAGCTGTGGAAGAAGGTGGTGACGGACAGTGGAGAATACCGCTGCAAGGCCGTCATTCTCGCCACGGGTCGTCGTCCTGTGGAGCTCGAAACGCCCACTTCCGCGCAGGAAGTGCATCACTGCGCCATCTGCGACGGTGCGGCCTACGCCGGCAAGAGTGTACTGGTGGTGGGCGGTGGCAACAGCGCTTTCGACGAAAGTCTGTATCTGCTGTCTTCCGGCATAGCGCACATCACGCTGGTGGAGGTCATGCCCCGCTATTTTGCGGCGAAGAGCACGCAGGATCAGCTGTTTGCCTCCGGCAAGGTGGACGGACATGTTTCCACCAAAGTTGTCGATCTCGTCGTGGAAAACGATCATCTTACCGGTGCCGTTCTGGAGAATACCGAAAGAGGTGAGCGTTGGACCGAACCTGTCGACGGCGTATTTGTGTTCCTCGGACAGAAGCCCAACAATGCCCTGTTCAAGGATCTGCTGCCTCTCACGCAGCAGGGCTACATCAGTGCTTCTCCGCTTATGGAGACCGGTATTCCGGGCGTGTTCAGCGCCGGCGACATCAACGACAAGGCGTTCCGTCAGATAACCACGGCCGTTGCCGACGGAACCATAGCGGCGCTTTCCGCGGAGCGCTATATCCGCGCTTCATTCTGATTATGGACGACATAGAGATTACCATACGAATTCTGGATCTTAACGGCAGCCGTCTGGCCCGTGCGGAACAGCGCCTGCGCCACATGCTGAAGGAACGCGACATTCATGCGGACATTATCTGCGTGGGCTGCGGTCTTGAGATTGCCCGTCAGGGGTTTTCCAACAGCGTGCCCGCCATTCTGATGAATCAGTATCTGGCCTCGGAAGGACGCGAGCTGACCGATGAGGTGCTCACGGAGTTCTGTGACAAGCTGGAGCTGTGGATAAGCCGCGTGCGTGAACGTCGGGCCCGTGAGAGCTGATCGGTTTTATTTTCTGAC
>JAXVQY010000067.1:0-3721 GCA_037303805.1 bacterium
CGTGGTCTTTCCGGAGCCGGACACCCCCGTCACGACCGTCAGTTTCCCTTTCGGAAAATCCGCTTCCAGAGGATGTACCGTATGAATGGCTCCGGTGGAAAGGTGCAGGCGACCTGCATCGAACACACCGTCATCCGTTCTTCGTCCCCGGCCGGGAATACCTGCCCGTCCGGACAGAAACGGACCGATGCGGGACGCAGGATTATGCACCATGTCGGCAACCCGGCCCTGTGCAATGACATGCCCTCCCCCGGCACCCGCTTCCGGCCCCATTTCAATGAGCCAGTCCGCCTGAGCCAGTACCTGAGTGTCGTGATCCACAAGAATCACGGAGTTGCCGTCGGCAATCAGATCCCTCATCACGCCCGTCAGACCCGTAATATTGGAAGGATGCAGTCCGATGGACGGCTCATCCAGAACATACAGCACTCCGGTGGTACGGTTGCGTACGGCACGGGCCAGCTGCATGCGCTGACGTTCCCCCGTAGAAAGCGTGGCGACGGCCCGGTCCAGAGTCAGATAGCCGAGTCCCAGCTCCAGCAGACGACGGGCCGTATTCCGAAAAGCCTCGACAATGCTTTCCGCCATGGGAACCATATCAGGCGGCAAAGATGAAGGAACTTCCTCCACCCACCGCATCAGATCGGAAAGCGTCATGGCACAGACCGCATCCAGCGTCATACCGTGCAGTCTTGGAGCTCTGGCCGCCTCACAAAGCCTTGTCCCTCCGCAGTCCGGACAAATATCTTCCTTGAGAAATTTTTCCACCCGCTTCATGCCCTTCTCATCCTTGACCTTGGACAGAGCATTTTCCACGGTGTAGACCGCGTTGTAATAGGTAAAATCAAGTTCTCCCGCCTGATTGGAACTTTTGGCCTTGTACAGAATATGTTTCTTTTCCGCAGGTCCGTGATAGACGATATCCTTTTCCCTGTCCGTCAGGTCACGAAACGGCACGTCCGTCCGCACGCCCATGGCCCGGCATACCTCCGTCATCAGCGACCACATCAGGGAATTCCACGGTGCTACGGCCCCTTCGTCAATGGAAAGGGAATCATCCGGAACCAGTGTGTCCATGTCCACCGTACGTATCGTCCCCGTACCGTTGCAGGTACGGCAGGCTCCCTGACTGTTGAAGGCCAGATCTTCGGCGGACGGTCCGTAAAAAACGGCTCCGCATTCAGGACAGGTGAGAGGCTGTTCCGCCGCCACGGCCAGAGAAGGTGACAGATAATGCCCGTTCGGACAGCGATGAGAGGCCAGACGGGAAAACATCAGACGCAGACTGCCGAGCAGTTCCGTACCCGTACCGAACGTACTGCGTATGCCCGGAATTCCCGGACGCTGCCGCAGAGCGAGAGCCGCCGGAACATGCAGGACCTCCTCCACCTGAGGACGGCTTGCCTGCGTCATGCGCCGCCGCGTATAGGTGGAAAGAGACTCAAGATACCGTCTCGATCCTTCGGCATACAGCACTCCCAGCGCCAGCGACGACTTGCCGGAACCGGAGACTCCGGCAACGCCAACCACGGCGTTGAGCGGCACATCCACGTCGATGTTCTTCAGATTGTGAACTCTTGCCCCGCGTATGCTGATATGATCGGGAACGGACCTTCCGTTATCGCGAACAAACGCCATGATGATCACCTCCGTACGTTCCGGACATCATGAGTGTTTTCTCCTGTTCCGAAACGAAACACGAACCCCTGTCCATACTGCAGACATGCGGCATGGACAGGGGCCTTGTACGACTTCCGACGGAAAATCGCGCCGGACGGCTGAAAAGACTAATATTTCTTGGGCTGGAAGAACTTCGACGGCGGCTTGCACTCGGGATTTCCCGGTATGCAGTCGTTATCCTCGGCTCGAAGGGCGAAGTACAGGAAAAACGCCGCAACCATGCACCCTGTAAAGTCCGCAAGAGGAATACTCAACCACACACCTTCCAGACCGAAGAAGTGAGGAAGTATGCAGAGCGCAGGGACAAGGCATATCATCTGACGGCACAGGGAAACGACGCTGGCTATCTTGGCCTGCCCGATGGACTGGAAATACGTGCCGATGATGATCTGCGGCCCCACAAAGATGAACAGTCCGCCGGTGATGCGCAAGGCCTTGGTGGAGACTTCCACGAGAGGACCATGATCCGTAAAAATGCGAACCAGCAGTTCGGGGAAGAACCACGAGCCGAGCATACCGATAAGCGTGATGACGGTGGCACTCAGCATGCCGTACTTCAGGGCAAGGCGCACACGATCCGGTCTTTTGGCTCCGAAGTTGAAACCGATGATGGGCTGCATGCCCTGCCCCAGACCGATGACGCTCATGGCAAAGAGCATGAGCAAACGGTTGAGGATACCGAAAGCGCCAATGGCAAGATCTCCGCCGTGTTCCTTCAGGGCACGGTTGATGATCACCACCACGATGCAGGCGCAGAAATTGATGAGAAACGGCGCCATGCCGATGGCGATGATTTTGCGTATGCTCTTCATCCGCAGCTTCCAGATATCCTTCTGGAAATGAATGAGCGATGATTTGCGTGCAAAGTGGGCAACCAGCCATACGACCGACATGGCCTGTCCGGCGATCTGCGCCCAGGCCGCACCGTACATGCCCCAGCCCCACCAGAAAATAAACACCGGCGAAAAGGCCACAATGCCTACGGAAGAAAGAAGCGCCGTCATCATGGCCGTCTTGGGATATCCCGTGGCCCGGGCAAGAAAATTGAAGCCCAGCATGAGAAAGCCCAGAGGGGAAAGCAGAACCAGCGGCACCATGAATTCGTGGGCATAGCGCAGCGTATCTCCGCTCGCGCCGAAGAACATGAGCAGCGGATCGAGAAAGATCCAGAACAGCACGCCGAACAGCACGCCGAATATGATTTCGAGAAGAACGGAATGGCCCAGCATGCTGCGGGCCTTGATCATGTTCTTGCGACCGAGTTCAATGGAGCACAGCGCGGCACAGCCCACAGCCACCAGCTGACAGAAAGCCATGAGAAGATTGATCAGGGGAAACGTGACGGCCATGGCCGCCAGGGCCAGATGCCCTACACCGTGACCGATGTATATGCTGGAAATGATCTGGTTGAAGGCCACGACCACCATGCCGAGAATGGCCGGTATGGAATATTCAAGAAGAAGACGACCTACGCCCTTCGTTCCCATTTCACTGGCTTTCTGGTTCTGACTCATACCTATCCTCAAATATTCTGAACAGTCGGGCCCCCGAAAAACCTCCGGGAGCATTTCCCGCTGACGGAACATTCACGCAGCGAAAGCCTCCCCCGCTTTTCTCTCCGGGGCAGTATCGCACGATATTGTTCCATAAATACTGATGAATTATGTCCGCGCAGACCACACGCGGCACAGGCTGGAGACGTCGACAAACATCAGCGCCGCAGCATATTCACAGAGTCGCGCCATAAAAGCAAGATAGTTCTTCCATCACCTTATGATGGACGGACACGACGGCGTACCCTCGGTGCCGTCTTTTCCGTCCTGCCCGGCTCTTCTGCAACCGCCGGGTCCGAGACATCCTGCTTTTCAGGTTCTTCCTCCGGGGTTCCGCCCTGTTCAGAACCGGGCTTTCCTGCAATCGTCTTTCTCGGACCTTCATTAAGGAAAGGCATGGGAGAATCCCAGTTCAACAAGGAAACGCCTATCAGATAGGATACCCATGCGGCATACTCTTCCGAGGTCCAGTTCAGCATTTTGGTAAG
>JAXVQY010000068.1:0-3259 GCA_037303805.1 bacterium
CTTCGGCGGCGCGCTGCACGATGTAGGGGCAGCCGTTGTACTTGGTGCACTGGCGACGCAGCCACATGTCGTGCAGATGCAGAACCGTGCCGTCCGAGGCGCGGGCCGTGATTTTCTTGGGCACCACCGCGTAGCCGCAGCGAAGGCCGGTGAAACCCGCGGTCTTGGACAGGCTGCGGAATTCCACGGCCACTTCGTCGGCGCCGGGAATCTCATAGATGCTGCGGGGAATGGAATCGTCACGGATGAAGGCTTCGTAGGCCGCATCGAACATGATGAGTGTGCCGTTTTCGCGGGCGTAGTTCACCCATTCCGTCAGTGCATCCCGATCCAGAACGGTACCGGTGGGGTTGTTGGGGCTGCACAGGTACACGACGTCCACTCTTTCTTCGGGAAGGGCGGGGCGGAAGTTGTTTTCCCTGGTGCAGGGCAGGTACACGATGCGGCTCCAGCGTCCGTTTTCATGGATGCCCGCCCGGCCTGCCATGGCGTTGGAATCCTCGTAGACGGGGTATACGGGATCGGTGAGTGCTATGACGGCATCAGGACCGAACAGTTCCTGGAAGTTGCCCACGTCGCTCTTGGCACCGTCGCTGATGAAGATCTCATCGGCCTCGAGCTTGACGCCGCGGGAAAGAAAATCATGTTCCAGAATGGCTTCACGCAGGAAGGCGTATCCCTGCTCGGGACCGTAGCCGCGAAAGGTTTCCGCATGTCCCATTTCATCCACGGCCTTGTGCAGAGCCTCGATGACGGCGGGAACCAGAGGCTGGGAAACATCGCCGATGCCGAGACTGATGACGTCGGCGTCGGGATGCTGTTCCTTGTAGACGCGGACCCGGCGGGCCACTTCACTGAACAGATAGTTGCCGGAAAGGCCCGCGTAGGCGCTGTTGATGCTGCGCATATATATTCTCCAGTAATTCCGGCATGGCCGGATGGTTGTTGCAGAAAAAGGAAATCAGGCTGTGAGGCCCGGAACGGGGAAGGTCATGTCTTCGTTCTTGTGCATGGTCCACACGCCGCAGGGGCACACGCCCGCACATACGCCGCAGCCTATGCAGCGTTCGGGATCGGACACGTAGGCAAAATGTCCGCTTATCTCCACGCGGGAAATGGCCTTTTCGGGGCAGGAGTTCAGGCACATGCCGCAGTCACGGCATGATCCGCAGCTCACGCAGCGGGAATGATCGTCCGCCGGTGCGGGCAGATCCGCCTTGTGCACGCGGGAGAAGTATTCCAGGCTGAGGCGGGAAGAAGCCATGTCACGACTGTCGGCGGCACGCAGAGTTCTGCCCGTCATGAAGGCATCGGCCGCTTCGGCCGCACGGGCGCCGGAACCGATGGCCGTGACCAGCAGACCGGGCTTCACCACGTCGCCGGCCGCGAACACGCCGGGCAGAATGCTCATGTTTTCGTCCGGAACGACCCAGCTTCCGCGGAAGGTGCGTACGCCTTCGGGAAGAAAATCGATTTCCGGCTCGTCACCGATGGTGATGATGACCATGTCTCCGGGGATGAGACGGCCCTTGTCGTCGACGATCCCTTCTTCCGTGATCCTGCTGGTCATGAACGGCCATACCAGTTCACCGCCCAGGGATTCGATATGGGCTATTTCCTTGGCAAAGGCCGCGGGTTTCTGCACATCGACGCAGGTTACATGTTCCGCGCCTTCGGCATAGGCTCCGGCTGCAGCGTCCATGCCTGCGTTGCCGCAGCCGATGACGATGACGTTTTTACCCGTGGCGGGATGTTCGCCCTTGTTGACGGCCTTCAGATAGTCGATGCCGCCGATGATGCGTTCCTTTCCGGGCCAGTTGAACATTCTGGCCTTCGTTCCGCCCACGGCCACGATGACGGCGTCGTTTTCCTCCCGCAGTGCGGCAAATTTCCTGCCGTCCACACGGCAGGAGGTGACGAACGTGACGCCCATATTTTCAATACGACGGATTTCCGAGGTGAGTAATTCGTGATTCAGGCGTTCGCGGGGGATGACCTGTTCGATCTTGCCGCCGACGACCTTGTCGGCTTCGTACACGGTGACGTCGTGTCCCTTGCGGGCCAGCTGCCATGCCGCGGAAAGACCGGCCACACCGGAACCGATGACGGCCACCTTTTTCCCTGTGCGTACGGAGGGCTTTTCCACGGTCAGAGACGCGGATTCAAGACCGAGGGGACCGATCTGCACGGGCAGGTCGATGCGCTTTCCGCGGGTGCAGGCGTCCATGCAGGGGTTGGGACACACGCTGCCGCACACCGATCCGGGGAAGGGCGAGTAGTCCAGCACGAGGCGCAGGGCTTCCTCCGTGCGGCCTTCGCGCAGAAGATTGTATCTCTTCTGCGTGGGAATGTGGGCGGGGCAGGCGTATTCGCAGGGCGCCGCCGTGGCGGCGTTGTCCCAGCTCGGGACACGCAGGCGGAAGTCGCCGCGTTCCACAAGACCGTTCACGCGGAAGTCGTCCTTCACCACATCGCTGAAGATGCCGCCCTTCACCCAGTTGGAGGCGTGGTAGGCGGAAATGGACATGCGCGTCTTCTTGTGCTCGCTGCCCTTGAGCGGGAGGAGCTTGCGCCACTCGTTCCAGCGGCAGAGGCGTTCGCGGGCATCCGTTCTTTTCACGGCCTCGAGGAAGGGCGTCATGCCGTCGGAAAGGAAGGCAATGTCCGCTTCGTCGAGTTCATGCACGGCCACGTCGTTTTCCGCGTAGGAGCCGGGGTTGCCGCGGAAATAGACCACGCCGCCCACCATGCCTACACAGGCGCGTTCGCCGAGCACGGAAGTCCCCTCGGGGGTGTCGAGACCGCAGACCACCATTTTGCCGCCGCCCATGAATTCGCAGGGGAAGGAGCCGGTTCCGTCGAGAATCCACAGCTGGGGTTCGGGGTACAGCGGGTCGTGCTTCATGAGAGAGCCGGAACGGGTGCCCGCGCGGCCGCCGATGTAGATGACGCCGGATGCAGCACAGTGCCCGGCGGTGTCGCCTGCGTCGCCTCTTACGGTGATGCGGGCGCCGGAGTTCAGCCAGCCCACGTCGGCCGGTGCGGAGCCTTCCACCACGATTTCGGTGTGGTCGAGGCCCATGCAGCCTACGCGCTGACCGGGATTGGTCACATGGAAGTGCAGAGTGCGGCCTTCGGCGTTCCAGAGAGGGCCGCCGATATCGTGCTGACCGGACGCATGGATGTCGAATTCCGTTTCGCCCCGGGCCACGGCCTCGCCGATGGCCAGCAGCAGATCCTGCGTGGACATGCGTTCGTG
>JAXVQY010000069.1:0-3725 GCA_037303805.1 bacterium
CGGGCGCCATTTTCGAGAGGCCGTCTCTCCTGCGACGGCCTTTCCTGCATGATGCGACAACCCCGCTGCTCCGGGCAGCACCTTTCCCCCGCGCCGCGGCGGTTGTCCTCCCCGCGTTCAACCGGGCGGATATCATCCGCTCAATCCGTATAAGGAGTCTCTGATGAAAATCATCGATGTTCGTCTGCGTCCTCCGTTCCAGCCCTATCTCGGCAAGGGCAACATGTTCGACATGGAACTCGACAATCCCTTTGCCCTGAAAAACTTTTACAAGAACTTCGGCATGAATCTCTCCGATTCCATGCGCGAAGCCTCCATGGAAAAGCTGTTCGAGGAAATGGACCGCGCCGGTGACATGACCGGCGTCGTCTCCATCCGCAGAAATGAAAGAGGCTACGAAAACGAAGCCCTCGTGGATCTGCTGAAGAAGTATCCGAACCGCTTCCTGGGCGCCTGCGGCATTCATCCCGACAGCAGCCCCGAAACCATCGCCACCCTTCAGCACTACGTCATCGACGGCCCCTGCATCACCGCCTTCATGGAACCCGGCTTCCACGGCGTCATGATCGACGACGAACGCATCTTCCCCACCTACGAATTCTGCGAAAAGCACCACATTCCGCTGCTGATCTCCTTCGGCGGCTTCCACGGCCCCACGGACGAATTCTGCAAGCCCGTTCATGCCGGCAACGTGGCCACGGCCTTCCCCAATCTGAAGATCGCCCTCTGCCATGCCTGCTGGCCCTGGGTCGAAGCCTCCATCTGGCTGGCCTTCCGTCATCCCAACGTGTATCTCTCCCCCGACATCTACGCCCTGCATGCCGCCGGAGCCCAGTCCTACATCGAAGCCGCCAACTACATGCTGCGCGACAAGATCCTCTACGGCTCCGCCTATCCCTGCGTGGACGTGGAAAGCTCCGTGGCCATGTATCTCAAGCAGCTTCGTCCTGAAGTGGTCGAAAACATCATGCACAAGAATGCCGAGACCTTCTTCGGACTGAACTGATCCCGTCCGCACGCCGCTTCCGCGGCATGACGGTAAAAAAAGAACCGACGACCGTACAGGCCGCCGGTTTTTTTGTGCCTTCACGCGGGAAGCTCCGGCGGAAGCAAGACCTGTCCCCGGCGCCGCGCCCGGCCGCCTGCGGACTTGCCCCGGCGTTGTCCCGGCAAGCTCCCGGCCACTCTCGCGGCGTTTCCCGGTGTTGTCCCGGCGGAAATCCCTCCCGGCGGGAATCCCGGTGTTGTTCCGGAAGCCTTCAGGCTCCGGGCGGCACGGCCCCTGCTCTTCCCGATTCTCTCCCGATGCTCCCCGGCCGTCCGACGAGCTCCGACGCGCTTCCCCGGCAGTCGCCACGAATCCCCGCTGATCCGACGTGATCCCCCGGAGGTCCCCACACCGGCACCGCTTCTGTCGAAGAACGCGAAGCCGGGGGGCCGCCGGTACGGGGGCCGCCGGAAAGGGTTCAGCGTCCCTTCTGCGGCTCTTTCGCGGCCGTTCCGGCGAGACTCCGCTCCTCCCTCTGCACGGCACCTTCGGAAGCCTGAAAGGCACGTCTCTGTCCTTCCCTGCGTCTGCCGCAGGAAAAAGCCTTCTGCGGGCGACCTTTTCCGTACCGCTCCCGGCGCGACGCCCCCCCATGCTTACCGCATGCCCGGAGGCCCGGCCCTCCGTCCTTTTCCTGCCCTTTTCCGGACAAAAAAAGCCCGACATTCCGTAAGGAACATCGGGCGTCGTCGGTCAATTTTCCGATCTTACAGCAGATGCGCACGCAGATCCGCGCCGTCGCGGGGAGAAAGCAGCGCCGGAGCAATGTCGAACACGGTCTTCGCACCGGTATCGCCCTTCTGAGCCAGGCGGTAGGCGGCACGGGCATAGGCGGCCAGCACGCTGGACGTGAACTCGGGGTTGGAACCGAGCTTCAGGGAATATTCGATGACGTGCTTGGTTTCGCCGTGCTGACCGGTGCAGCCGGTACGGATCACGAAACCGCCGTGAGGAATGCCCTTGTGATCGCGGTCGAGTTCTTCCTGGCTGATGAAGGTCACCGTGGTGTCGTACTCGTCGAAGTAATTGGGCATGGTCTTGATTTCATGCTCGATGGCAGCCTTGTCCGCGCCCTCGGCAGCCACGACGTAGCATTCACGGGTGTGCTTCTGACGGGTGGTGAGTTCGGGATTGCTGCCGCTGCGCACGGCTTCCATGGCCGCAGGAACGGGCACGGTGTACTGACGGGCATCGAGCACGCCCTTGATGCGGCGGATGGCGTCGGAATGGCCCTGGCTCACGCCGCGGCCCCAGAAGGTGTAGTCATGACCGTCGGGCAGAATGCAGTTGGCATACAGACGGTTCAGAGAGAACATGCCGGGGTCCCAGCCCACGGAAATGATGCCCACGGTACCGGCCTTGCGGGAGGCTTCGTCCACGGCGGCGAAATGGGCGGGAATGTTGGCGTGCGTGTCGAAGCTGTCCACCACGTTGAACATGGCGGCAAGAGCCGGAGTCTGCTTGGGCAGATCGGTCGCGCTGCCGCCGCAGAGAATCATGACGTCGATGCGTCCCTTCCAGTCGGCCACGTCGGCGAGACGGCAGACCGGAACGCCTTCGGTGAGAATCTTGACGGTGGAAGGATCACGGCGGGAAAATACCGCCACCAGCTCCTGGTCGGGATTGGCAGCCACGGCCAGTTCCACGCCGCGGCCGAGGTTACCGTAACCTACGATGCCTATTCTGATCTTGGACATGAACATAAACTCCGAAATGAAGGTGTCGTTGATTTTTTCTGAAAGATAAAAAATTACCCCGGAAAGTCAAGAAAAATGACATTTTTGAAAAAGCATGGTCCATTATGATATTTTTTTGTCACTGGTGTTACATATTTGTAAAATTACACTTTATCTTTTCCTTTTTTTACTTGTATTCATCCATTTTCAACAAGAAAATTCGTTGGTACAAACATTATTCATGATACAATATCATGAATATTTTCCTGTAGTTTTATGAAAAAATCATGAATATAAATACATGTTCCTCCTCATTGTCCATTTTATAAACAAGGATGATCGTCTTGTAGCAGTCTTTTCTGTTGATGAAAATAATCTGTTGATTTTCTTTTTTTAATATATTTTCGGCGGCAAAACGTTCCGGGGTATGTCCGTTGATACGTTTCCGTTTCAACGGTGCGGGAGCAGGCTGGAACTTCCCCCGGAACCGTGGCACACTCGGATATCTTCTTTTCAAGGATTGACGCATGGACTACGCTTTGCAATACGTCTCTCCGCTGGGTCCTCTCACGGTGGTCAGCTCCGAGACGCATATCCTCGGGCTCTGGTTCGAGGGACAGAAATATTTTCAGAGCACGCTCACCGGACAGCCGCATCCCGACGACGGTCGAGACGTGCTTGCCCTCGCCCGCGACTGGCTGGATCGCTACTTTGCCGGAAAACGTCCTTCCCCCTTTGAGCTGCCCCTTGCCCCGTCAGGCAGTCCCTTCCGTCAGTTCATCTGGCAGGAACTCTGCCGGATTCCGTACGGTGAGGTCGTCACCTACGGTGCTCTTGCAAAACTTGCGGCGCGGGCCTTTCACAAAAAAAGCATGTCAGCACAGGCCGCAGGCGGCGCGGTGGGACACAATCCCATTTCCATCATCATTCC
Organism: bacterium; assembly: GCA_037303805.1. Lineage (GTDB taxonomy): Bacteria > Desulfobacterota > Desulfovibrionia > Desulfovibrionales > Desulfovibrionaceae > Mailhella. The sequence goes on from JAXVQY010000069.1 coordinate 3,656, forward strand.
CTGTCACCGCGTCGTGGGTACAAACGGCAGTCTCACCGGCTATGCCGGAGGACTCGAGAAAAAGATCCGG
>JAXVQY010000070.1:0-2624 GCA_037303805.1 bacterium
GGAATGCGGCCGAAATCGAGTCCGGGCAGCAGCGCGGAGAGGCGCACGAGGTTCCAGGGCAGAAAATAGCGCAGATAGGCCGAGGTCAGACGGGGGGAAGTCCAGTAGGGGCGGCTCAGGCCGTCGCGTTCCGTGGTGAGCAGCGCAGAAAGATCGCGGCAGGCCATGGGGAGGTCGCGTTTCTGGGAACCGTTCATGGGCATGACGCGGTCGAGAACGAGGAACAGTTGTTCCAGCCCGCGCCGGGCGAAGCTGTCGGGAGCAGAAAAGAGAGGTGTGATCATGGAAAATCCTGTGCGGAAAAAGGCTGCCGAAAGGTTGCTGAGAGGGTGGCGTAATCCGGGGGGAAATGCAAGGCGAAAATGAACGAAAAAAGGCGGGACCCGCGTGCTGCGGATCCCGCCCTGCAGACGGAAGGATGGATTGCCTAGCCGGGATAGCGGCCGGTGCGGGCCATTTCCTGCAGATTGGCGATGCGCTCTTCCATGGGAGGATGCGTGCTGAACATGCGGCGCATGGTGTCTCCCGAGAGCGGCGACACGATGAACATGTTTTCCGTGGCCGGATTGGCCTGCATGGCGATGTGCCTGCTGTAGGCGTCGAGATTGTTCAGGGCTCCGGCGAGGGCCAGCGGATCGCCGCAGTATTCGGCGCCCGCGGCGTCGGCCATGTATTCGCGGCGTCGGGAAATGGCCATCTGAATGAGGGTGGCGGCCAGCGGACCGAGAATCATCATGGCGATGGCGGCCAGCGGATTGCTGTTGCCGTCCTCGTCGCGCGAACCGCCGAAGATCATGGAGAACTGCAGCATGTTGGCTATGGCCGTGATGGCGGAACCGAGCACGCCGGCCACGGTCTGGATGAGAATGTCGCGGTGGGCGATATGGGCCATTTCATGGGCAAGCACGCCGCGGAGCTGTTCCGGCGGCAGCAGGCGCATGATGCCGTCCGTCACGGCGATGACGCCGTGTTCCGGATCGCGCCCCGTGGCGAAGGCGTTGGGGGCCTCCTGCGGAACGATGAACAGCCGGGGCTTGGGCACGCCTGCGCGTCCGGCGAGCTCTTCCACTATCTGATGCACCATGGGCGCGTCTTCCGGGGAAAGTTCCTGCGCCCGGTACATGGAAAGCACGATTTTGTCGGAGAACCAGAAGCTTCCGATGTTCATGATGACGGCGAGCACGAGGGCGATGACGATGCCCTGTCTGCCGCCGAGGGCGCTGCCCATGACGATGAGCACGGCGGAAAGGCCGGCCATGAGCAGAAGGGTCTTGAGTTGGCTGGTCATACTTGCTCCTGAATTTGCGGTCGTAAAGGCCATGGAGAGAGAATAACCATGCTTTTGCGGCATGCCAAGGGCGGAATGGTTGCAAATTGTTGCAGCGGGCAGGTCGGATTCTCCGGCGGCGGGACGGCAGGCCTGTTGCGCTTCGGTCTTTTGAAACGGGGCGGCAGGCACGGCTCACAAGGAGCGCCGACGGCCAAAAAAACGGGGTACGCCCGTGAAGGACGTACCCCGGAAGATGTTCGGCGGAATCGGACCCTTGTTCAGTCGGCCTCGAAGGGCATGGGCGTTATTCTGCCGCGGCGGAAGACGAGGCTTTCCTTCCAGCCTTCGGCGGCGGCGTAACGGGCCAGCGTGTCGAAGTTCCAGGCCACCTGTTCCGTGGCATGGCTGTCGGAGGCAAAGGTGATGGGCAGATCGAGCTCGCGGGCCAGCTTGAGAATCTTCGGACCGGGATAGATTTCCCGGCAGGGCTTGCGCAGTCCGGCGGACGAGATTTCCATGGCCATGCCCGCGTCGCGCACGGCCGTGAGCGCGTCGCCCACGAGGTCCATGCTTCCGGGAAGGTCCAGCCAGCGGTGAAAATCGTCCACGGAAAATATCTTGATGAGATCGGGATGCGCGACGATCTGGAAGAGCCGGGTTTCCGCCATGGCCTTCATGGTGCGGTAGTAGCGGGCGTAGAGTTCGCAGCGTTCCTCAAAGGACAGCGGCTCCCAGTCCGCGGCGGAGGAATCGAAGCCCCAGCGGCCGAGAAAATGGATGCCGCCGATGAGGTAGTCGTAGGCGTGGGCGGAAATCATGGAGCGCAGATAGGGCACCTCGTCTTCAAGCCAGTCTACTTCCAGTCCGAGCAGCACGGTGATGCCCTTCGGCGCCTGTTCGTCCCTGAGGGCCGACACTTCGGCGAGATAGTCGTTGAAGGTGGCGGAAAGATGCTCGCGGTACTCTTCGGGATAGTCGTAGCCTTCCGGCCGGGGAGAGTGTTCGGAAAAGCCCTGCACCAGCAGTCCCTTCTCCTGACCGGCCTCGAACATCTGCCGGACGCTGTCGCGGGCGTGGGAATGATTGGTGTGGGTATGGAGATCGACTCGTATCATGATGGTTTCCTGTCCTCTGAAAGTTGAAACGTGTGCATGATAGCGCATGGCCGCCCGCCCCGCAACGAGGAAAGCTCTTTGTTTTTTTGAAGAAGGCGGCCGGATCTGCCGAAGATCGGGCGAAAGGATTCTTCCCGGACTGCCGGAGGCTTTGGGGAAACGGGTCCGGGCAAAGACATTGCGCATCTGCTCTGCCGCCAATGTCCGTCCGAGACCGCCGCGGCTGCGAAGTTGCGGGT
>JAXVQY010000071.1:0-3731 GCA_037303805.1 bacterium
CTGTACAAGGCCGGCATCAACCTCATCATGATCAGCACCTCGGAAGTAAAGATTTCCTGCCTGGTGGACGAGGCCGATCTCGAACTTGCGGTCAACGTCCTGCACAAGGAATTCGATCTGTAATCCTCCGGACTTGGGCCCGGTCATATCATATCATCAAAGGGGAGCGCGCTCCCCTTTCTTTTTCCACGAATATTACGACGAGGCCGTCATGACGCTTCATCTGCCCGTTCCTCTCATCACCGTCATTCTGCTCATCGGCTCCAACATCTTCATGACCTATGCCTGGTACGGGCATCTGCGTCACCATTCCCTCACCTTCATAGGGGCCATTCTTGTCAGCTGGGGCATAGCCTTTTTCGAATACTGCCTCCAGGTCCCGGCCAACCGAATAGGCTACGGCTATTTTTCCGCCGCCGAGCTCAAGACCATACAGGAAGTCATTTCCCTGACTATTTTCGGTATCTTCTCCACGCTCTACCTGGGAGAAAGCCTGACCTGGAATCACGCCATAGGTTTTGCTCTCATCGTGGCCGGAGCCTTCTTCGTCTTCAAGGGATAGCACGGCCGCTCCGGAGCCCCTCCCGGATCAAGAAAGCTCACGGACGGATGAGCTCTTCAGGCTTGCCTCGCAAACGGGCTTCGGATAGGACTGGAAACATGATCTGCCATGTCGCCATCTGTACGCCTCCGTATGCTACGCTGAGCTACCTGACTCCCGAGGAATTTCCCGATTTTCCCTGGCAGCCCGGCCTTCGCGTGGCCGTGCCCCTCGGCAACGGAGCCATACGTGCGGGAGTCATCACGGCCGTCTTTGCCGACGAAGACGACAGCGCTCTCAGAGAAACCGCTGCCGGTCAGCACAGCATGAAAAAAAGCGGCAACATCACCCTGCGCCCTCTGACTTGGCCGCTGGAGCGGACGCCGCTGCTGCCTCAGGACTACATGGACACCGTCAAGGAACTGGCTGCCCGCCAGTACTCCTCGCCCGGCCGCATCCTGGGCAATGTGCTGCCCCAGGGGCTGCGCGTCACGGCACGTATCCGGGTCCGTCAGTATCTGCCCGACCTCGACGGCAGAGGACGCAAACCGAAGCTCTTTGCCCTGCGGGACATCCCCGACATGTCCGCCACAGATCGCACCGCTCTGGCCCGGGACTTTCTGCACGGACGGGCGGAACTTCTCATGCTGGCCGAAGATGCCGCCGACGGAGAACTCTGCGCCCTTACCTGCGATCCCCCGTGGCCGGTGCGTCCCAATGCCGTAAAACAGCGGGAAATGCTCGACTGGCTGCTTCAGAACGGCATCGTATCACGAAAAAAACTGCGTGATGCCCTGCCGGACAGCTCCCAGACTCTGACCGCACTTGTGAAGAACAAGCTCGTGGAACTTCGTCCGGCAGCGCCCGACGAAGACGAAGCGGAAATAGGCGAAGAACTGCTTCCGCCGCCGGAACCTCCCTTTCAGCTGACCGGGGAACAGCAGGCGGCGCTCGATGAGTACTGCTCAGAGATGGATGCGCTCTCCCACGGAGAAAAGCGGCCCTTTGCGCATCTTCTTTTCGGCATCACGGGCAGCGGAAAGACTGCCGTATATCTGGAACTGGCCCATGCCTGTCTCACGAGAGGGCGCTCGGCGCTCATCCTTGCGCCGGAAGTGGCCATTGCCCTCAAACTGCGCAGAGACGCCGAACAGCGCTTTCCCGGCACGCCGATTTTCTTCTATCACGGCTATCAGAGCCAGCAACAGCGGGAACGTACCTTCCGCCGTCTCGCCGCACGCCGGGATCCCTGCCTCATCATAGGCACGCGCTCCGCACTTTTTCTGCCTGTTCCGCCTCTCGGAGCCATCATCCTGGACGAAGAGCACGACGGCTCCTTCAAGCAGGAAGACCGTCTTCCCTATCAGGCCAAGGAAGTGGCCTGGGAAAGAGCCCGCAGACACAAGGCTCTGCTCCTGCTCGGCTCGGCGACCCCCGACATCAAGACCTTTCATGCGGCCAGAGAAGGACTCTTTCCCATCTCCCGTCTGATGCACCGCACGGGCGGCGGCACCCTGCCCGCCATAGAGCTTGTGGACATCAAGGATCAGCCCGCCTCGAAACTTCTCTCTCCTCGAGCCGTGGAAGCGCTCAGGGAAACCGTGCAGCGCGGCGAGCAGGCCGTGGTTCTGCTCAACCGCAGGGGATACGCGCCGCTCATGTACTGCCTCAACTGCGGTACCGTGGCCAAATGTCCCAACTGCGACATCGCGCTCACCTATCACAAGAAGCGTGAACAGCTGGTCTGCCACTACTGCGGACATACCCGTCCTTTTCCTTCTCCTTGCGAAAAATGCGGCGGACTGAACTTTCTGCCCATGGGAGAAGGAACGGAAAAACTGGAAGAAAGTCTTGCCGGAGAAGAACTTGCCGGAGCTCTGCCTCCCGGCGGCCGCGTGCTCAGACTCGACCGCGACAGTACCAGTCGTCCCGGACGCATGGAAGAGATCCTCGCGGCCTTCGCAAGACAGGAAGCGCAGGTCCTTGTAGGTACCCAGATGCTTTCCAAAGGGCATCATTTTCCCAATGTCACGCTGGCCGTGGTGGCCGACGGAGACATGGGACTGAACATGCCCGACTACCGCTCGGCCGAGCGGACCTTTCAGCTGCTGGTCCAGTCCTCGGGGCGTGCGGGACGAGGCGAAAAGCCGGGCCGTGTGCTCATACAGACGAGAGACATCCATCACTACTGCTGGAAATTCGTGGAGACGGGGGACTACGAAGGCTTTTACGAACATGAAATCGCTCTGCGAAAACAGCGCCGCTATCCGCCCTTCGTCAAGCTGGCACTCATCCGGCTCTCCTATCCCTGGGACTGGAAGGACGGACAGAGCCGGGTCAATACCTTTGCCGCCGCCCTGCGGACCCATGGTCGTGCTCTCGGACTCACCGTTCTGGGACCGGCCCCCTCACCGCTGGCCAGAATTCAGGGACGCATGCGCTTTCAATGCCTCATCAAGGCCGACACCTGGCAACATGTGCGACAGGCCTATGCCCTGGCTCTTCATGATACGGGTACGCTCCCGCATGAACTGAGAATCACGCTGGATCTCGATCCCGTGAACATGCTCTGATGAAACCTGCCCCGGGGCTGCACGATACATTCCGCCGGAACCGCCTCTTCAGGGCCTTTTCCCGATAGAGAACAGCTGTAAGAAAGCCGGACCTCTCCGGAAGGGAAAGGACCGGCCTTCATGAGACAACCGACTTTTGAAGCGTTAGAACTTATACACGTCCAGCGAAATGGCCGAAGCGGGCTGACCGTCATCGCCGGGGAACACGCGGGCGCGGATCTTGTCGCCCTTCTTCAGATCGCCTATGCCCTTCTTGGTTTCCCAGCTGAAGATATCGGCGTACACGTTTTCGATCAGCGTGTTGTCCGTCACCTTGATGGTGGAAGTCTTGCCTTCCTTGTCCTTGATGGTAAAGGTGCCGTTCTTGGCATCCACACTTTCCACCACGCCGCGTTCCACGAAGAACAGCGGGAAGGTCACCACGATTTCCTCACTGGGAGCCACAATGACGAAAGGAGTATCGGCCACGGTCTGCTTCGCCTTGGCGGCGGGAGCAGTATCGGCGGCAAAAGCCATTGCGGGAGCCAGGATGATACCACAGCACAAACCGGTGAACAGAGTTTTGATGCGCATAAGTTCCTCACTTGTTGATCATTTGAGGAACGGCACGCCTCCGG
>JAXVQY010000072.1:0-3762 GCA_037303805.1 bacterium
GAACGCGACAAGGCCACTGCCCTTCTCGAAGACGGGAGTGAAAAGGATCTGTTCGAGGATCCCGGCATTCTCGACAGACTCATCAAGGCCGGTCTGAGGGGAAAACTCGGCATTTCGAGCATTCTCACCGGACAACTTTGCGTGGAACTCGACATCGTACGCAACGCCTCCCCAGTAGACATTCAAAATCTCGCCGCCTACAAGGGATCACCGCAGATTCCCACGCAGCTATCCTCTCTCGACGCAGCCCTGTCCACCTTGGAAAACATTCCCATTCAGGAAATTCTCTACGACGTCGTCGGAAGCATACGCAGCATGAGCGAACAGCTCCGCGACATCGACGCCTCCGGACTCGTGGCAAGTCTGCGGGAAACCAGCGATGCCGTACGCGAGGAAGTGCGTTCCTTCGGCACACTCCGTCATAATGCCGACCAGACACTCGGAGCCTACGCAACCCTTGCAGGCTCACTTCAGAAAGATATTCACAACACCCTTGCCGGAGTAAACAGCACCATAAAAAGTATCGGCAGCCTCGCTTCCGCCTCCGAAGGTGTCGTCGCAGAGGCTCAGAACGCCATGACGAGTCTGCGCCGTACCTCCGATACCGCGGGCAGTCTGTTCAGCGAGGATTCCGCCCCGGTGCTCGAATTCAGCCAGACCATGCTTTCCCTGCGACGTGCCGCCCAGGCGTTGTCCGATCTCGCCACGCTGCTTGAAATCAAGCCCAATGCTCTGATCTTCGGGAGAAACAACTGATGAAACATCTTGTTATCGCACTCGCTTTTGCCGTTGCACTCACCGGCTGCTCGCTTCCGGCTCAGCTCAAGTCCTCCCCGTCCGTACGTTACTACGTCCTCACCTCTCCTCTTCCTCCGAGTTCCGCCTCGGAAGCGGCAGGCATCGGTGTTCTGCCCGTCACGCTGCCCGGCTATCTTACGAGACAGCAGATAGTCGTACGGGACGGTGACGGTGTAAACCTCTCCATCCATGAATACGACCGATGGGCCGAAAGTCTCAGTCAGGGCATATCCCGCGTACTCTGCGACACCCTTGCCGTTCGCGGCATTCCCGCACTGCCGCTCCGTACCGGAGCAAAAGTCACCGACAAGCTCATGCTCGACGTCCGCAGGCTCGACGGACCTCTCGGCGGCAACGCCGTCCTTGATGTCGTATGGAGACTCCAGCGAGACGGCAACGTCCTCAGATCCGGCCATCTCGTCAAATCCCGCCCCGCAGGCGAGACCATCGAGTCCATGGTCGAAGCCCAGTCTCTTCTCGTGCAGGATCTTGCCGAAAGCATTGCCGCAAATCTGCACTGAGCGTAAGCAGACGACAAGGAAAAAGGCATCGGGAGAAAAATTTCTTCCGATGCCTTTTTCGTATTGATCTCTTTACTAACCGAAAAGCAGACGGGTACCGTTGGCGAGAATTTCATCAATTTCGCTGTCGGAAAAGCGGGTGCGCCGTTGAAGGGCGTCGAGTTCGTCCTGAGGATCCATGATGGGATAATCGGTGCCGAAGACAAGACGATCGCGGGGATGCTTTTTCAGAATGGCCTTGAGCACGTCGTCGGAAATTTCCTTCATGCAGGAAGAGGTATCCATCCAGACGTCGCGACCGGCGAGGGCGTCGAGGGCATAGGACCACTGCCGGAAGCCGCCGAGGTGCGCGGCAACGACGTTGAGATGAGGGAAGGCATCGAGGATGGCTGCCATCTTATAGGGACAGGAAGGATTTTTCTCCGGCGGAAGACTGTCCCCTATATGAATGAGAAAGATAAAATCTTTCTGGGCTTCCTCAAATATGGGCAAAAGACGCGGATCATTAAGCCAGAAATGCTGGAAGTCAGGGTGCAGCTTGATGCCGTGCACGCCGAGAGAACGCAGCCAGTCAAGCTGCTCCTTCCAGTCCGTACAGTCCGGATGAATGGAGCCGAAGGCGGTAATGCTCGGATAATTGTTCTGAAGGTACCCGGCGTAAGCATTGCAGGGACGCACCTGGAGTGCGCTGGTGGCTGCACACAACGCCACGCAGTGATCTATGCCGGCACGCTCGGCACGCAGCAGCAGATCATCGGGAGTCCCCTTGCAGCGGCAGAATAACTTGTAGTGTTCGGCCAGCTTCATTTTGGCCTTTTCAGCTATGCGGGGATGAAAAACATGAGTATGGCAGTCGACGAACATGGCGGAAGGGGTAACGCGGCACATCTCCCGACCCGGCCGGAACGGATCGGCCGCACCTTGACGGAAACCGGACGGAAGAGTCCCGCTTCATGAAAACATACGGTCCGCAAACGGTATGCTCATGAGGCAACCGCGCGACCCGCATACGCTGCGGAATGGTAGACCATCACCCTGCCCTATGGCAAGAAGCATGAGTACGGAACACGGAAAAAGCCATTTCAATTCGGCACGATTCTTGCAGAAAAAGCCGCAGACAGGGAAAAAAGCCCCCCCTGCATCATTGTCAAAGTCGACATCTGGCATTACAAATATAAAAAAACGACAGGGACGGCCGCATGCCGTCTGCGGAGACTGTCGTTTCACCTGTGGCAGCCCGGCAAGCCGGGCCATTCTCCGTCACTTTGAGTGCGTCACATAAGCAGCCTGGAGGCAGCTTTGAACCAGTTTTCCCGCAATATTCTGCTGTGGAGCGTCATAGCCGTAGCCATGATCTCCCTGTTCAGCCTGTTCAACGAGAACGGCGGAAGCCCGCAGAACTCCGCAGCATACAGCACGTTCCTCTCTCAGGTCGACAACGGGGAAGTCAGTCAGGTCGTCATTGAAGACAGGAATATCACCGTCACCACTACGGACGGCCGCACCTACTCCACCTATGCTCCGAACGATCCCAATCTCGTTCAGGACCTCAAGAACAAAAACGTCGTCATCGACGTCAAGAAGCCGGAGGAAACGCCTCTGGCCATGTCGGTACTCATTTCCTGGTTCCCCATGCTGCTGCTCATCGGCGTATGGATCTTTTTTGCCCGTCAGATGCAGGGAGGCGGCGGTAAGGCCATGTCCTTCGGTCGTTCCCGCGCCCGCATGCAGGATCAGAATCAGGTAGGCAAGGTCACATTCGCCGACGTGGCAGGTGTGGATGAAGCCAAGGAAGAGCTGGCTGAAGTGGTCGAATTTCTGTCCAATCCCCGCAAGTTCACGCGGCTTGGCGGCCGTATTCCCAAGGGCGTTCTGCTCGTCGGTCCTCCAGGAACCGGCAAGACTCTTCTGGCCCGTGCCGTGGCCGGTGAAGCCGGTGTGCCCTTCTTTTCCATTTCCGGCTCCGACTTCGTGGAAATGTTCGTAGGCGTCGGCGCCTCCCGCGTGCGCGACCTTTTCGCTCAGGGCAAGAAGAACGCTCCCTGCCTCATCTTTATCGACGAAATCGACGCCGTAGGCCGTCAGCGCGGAGCGGGTCTCGGCGGCGGTCATGACGAACGCGAACAGACCCTGAATCAGCTGCTCGTCGAAATGGACGGCTTTGAATCCAACGAAGGCGTCATTCTCATTGCAGCCACCAACCGTCCCGATGTGCTGGATCCCGCACTGCTGCGTCCCGGTCGCTTCGACCGTCAGGTAGTCGTTTCCACTCCTGACCTGCGCGGCAGAGAGCGCATTCTTGAAGTACATACCCGCCGTACGCCTCTTGCCAAGGACGTGAATCTCACCGTTCTTGCCAAGGGTACGCCGGGATTCTCCGGCGCCGATCTCGAAAACCTCGTCAACGAAGCCGCGCTTCAGGCCGCCAAGCTCAACAAGGACC
>JAXVQY010000073.1:0-3796 GCA_037303805.1 bacterium
CGCTTCTTTCATGGCGGAAGTTCGAGGTATGGTAGACGCCGAGGTGCCCCGTCTTTTCCCACAGCTCGATGATGAGACACGGGGAGAATTCGAGCTGGAGGCATTCAAACGCATGAAGAGCTTTTTGTATGATGCGGATACATCAGGCGGCGTCGACAGAACAGTACTGCGTGAAATCGTATCGGACGTCGTGAAGGACATTGCCGCTTCGGCTTCTTCCGTGGCGGAAGACGTCTCCTTGAAGGCCTCTTCCGAAAAGCCCGGAGCTTCCGTTTCCGTCGAAGAAAAGAAGGAAAGCTCCTCGGCATTGTCCGGAGCCTCTTCCGGGAAAGCGGTCGATCCCTCCTCCTTTATACGCGCGAGTGACGTGGAGGAGCGCATGTTCACCATGGCGGAGCGTATTACGAGCCATTATTTTCCGAAGATGGATGACATGGTGCGCACGGAGTTTACCTTCGGAGTCTGTCAGGAAATCATGACGGATGTTCTTTCTTTCCTGAGGGATAAAGACGGAAACGTCCGTGCCGAGGCCTTGTGTCAGGCGGTCGCGGATAAAGTAGAAGGACTGGCCGGAGAAAGGTTGAAGGACCCGGGCACGGCGCTGCATCCTGCTCCGCAGGTTGTGACGAAGCCCCTCGAGGAACTGCGGTCCGAAGATATCGGCCCGGGCGTCATCCTCATGCAGGGAAAAAACACCTGCTTTATGCTCAGCGTGGTCAACAGCATGATGCTCACGGAACAGGGGCGGAGCGTCCTGAGTCGTTGCCTTACCAAAGAGGGGACTCTGCACATCGACGGCGAGGCGGACTGGGACGGAACATCCCATCCCGGTTTCAGTCGTCTGGAAAACTCCATGGCGGATGTCTATGCCGCACACGACAAGAACTGGAAGATCGGTGAAATGGGCATGGCGGGTGAGTTCGCCGCACTTTTCGGCCTAACACCCGTGATATACGCTGTGGAAAACGGCTGTGAACTCTACCAGAAAAAGATTTCTGATCACAGAGACATCGAGCGCATCTCTCGTCATCTGAACAATGATCGGATGGTGATTCTTTTTCAGAATCATCATTACATGGCCGTGGCAGGCACGGAAGAAGGCGGCCTTATTCTTCGAAATTCCATGACGGGAAAGGAGGAGCATTATCCGTTGAGTTCTCTTAGCGAGGCCACTGTCGAAGTACGGGCCTACCCGGGGCATTAGTTCTGCCGGAGGGGCGGTAATCCGCAGGATGCGGTTCTGCGAAGACGTCCGCAAAAGAGCCGCTGTCGAGCCTGGACCGAATGACTTTACGGTTGCCGGAAATTTTCTTCGGAAAGTAAAAGGCCGTCTGCCGGATGACTCGTCGGTCCCGGTGATAAGGGAGTGAAGGGGAAGGGCGCAGAAATGCGGCCGAAAGAGTTTCTTTTTCGGGCGGAGGAATGTTCTGCGGGAGATTGACGGAGGGGAAAATTGCTTTTCCCCTCCTGTGGAAGCTACTTGTCTTTTTCCTGCTGCTTCATTTTCTGTATGGTCTGTGTTGTGGAATAGCCGTCAAGTCTGGAGAGCGTGACGGCCTTGCCGCCGTAGCTTTCCACGAACTGCGCTTCAGGCCAGCGGTCGATGGTATAGCCTTCTTTGAGAATGACATCAGGGCGTATGGCATCCACGAGGGGCAAGGCGGTATCGTCGTCGAACATGATGACGAAGTCCACGAACTCCAGAGAGGCAAGCAGCAGGGCACGGGTCTTTTCGTCCTGGACGGGACGTTCGGGGCCCTTGAGTCTTTTGATGGAAGCATCGGTATTGAGGCCCACCATGAGTATGTCGCACTGGGAGCGTGCCTGCATGAGCGAGTGCAGGTGACCTTGATGCAGAAGATCGAAACAGCCGTTGGTAAAGCCCACTTTTTTGCCCTGCTCGCGGCATTGAGAAGCAATGACGGCAGCCTCGTGGCGGCTGACGATTTTGTTCTTCTGCTTCCATCCGGGGCCGCCGGAACTGCGTCGACGAGAGAGAGCGTCGAGGATTTCCTGAGCGGTCACGCAGGATGTTCCCAGTTTGCCCACGGCCACTCCGGAAGCGATGTTGGCAAGTTTCATGGCGTCCTGAATGTCCGCTCCGGCGGCAAGGGAGGCTCCGAAAGCAGCCAGAGAGGTATCGCCTGCTCCGGATACGTCGAACACTTCACGAGCTTCGGTGGGAATTTGAAATACCTGATCGGGGTGCTGGGCGGAAACGAAGGCCATGCCGTGTTCACTCAGGGTGACGAGCAGATTTCGGATACCGTGCTTCTGGAACAGCTCGGAGGCACCTTTGCGCAGACTGTCCTGAAAATCGGGGTCCGAAGGGTGACAGTTGAGTCCTGTGGCCTGATTGAATTCCTTGAGATTGGGTTTGACGACCGTTGCCCCGGCATATTTGGCATAGTCGTCCCCTTTGGGATCGATGATGACGGGTTTTGCCGCGGCGATGCAGGCTTTGATGACGCGCTGGCAGCGTTCCGGAGAAAGCAGACCCTTGGCATAGTCGGACAGCAGAACGATATTCGCCGCCTTTACCCGTTCATCAAGTTCCGGGCCGAAAATATCGTCCGAACACTGAAAGCGGCGTTCGTTGTCTATTCGCAGAAGATGGTTCTTGCCTGCGATCACGCGGGTCTTCTCGATGGTGGGAAATCCGGGCACCATCAGAGCGGCCACATGATCACACACTTTTTCCAGCAGAGCCCGCACTTCTCTGCCTGCGGCGTCGTCTCCGATAAAGCAGAGGATGTCGGCCGAGCAGCCCAGAGTCTTCAGGTTTGCCACGACATTGCCCGCACCGCCGAGCATCTTTTTTTCGCTCTGAAAGTTGAAGACCGGTACGGGGGCCTCGGGCGAGATGCGTTCCACTTTTCCGTAGAGAAAATGGTCGAGCATCACGTCGCCGACACACAGCACTTTGATGTTTTTATAGGACTTGACGATGGTGGAAAGCAGCATAATCCTTCCCGGCTGTTTTTTTGGAGGGGATTCGTGGCACTGGCGAACTGGATATTCTGCCGGATCACGGTCTTTCGAAGCCCTGCATCCGACGTGGAAAAACGCGCCGGAAAAGGAAAGCAGGCAGGTGCAGAATAGCAGCGGGGAACATTGAAGTAAAGGCGGCGTCCGTGCCGGATCGTCGGCGACAAGACGGTATTCTCCTTCGGAACATCGGCCCCGGATGCTGCCGGAAGAGTTTTTGTATGCGGATAAGGCGAGACCGTCCGAAAGGTTCCTCTTCTTCCTTCCGAACGGTCTCTCTTGGCAGTGAGTTTTATGAACTTACGGCTATGCCGTCATTCCTTGTTTCTGGGATACTTGAGGGCCGCCTGCGCCGCAGCGAGACGGGCAATGGGGATACGGTAGGGCGAGCAGCTCACGAGATCGAGGCCGGCCTGATGGCAGAATTCCACGGAGCTGGGATCGCCGCCGTGTTCGCCGCAGATGCCGATCATGAGTCCGGGCCGTGTCCTGCGGCCCTCGGCTATGGCGATTTCCATGAGTCTGCCCACACCCTTTCGGTCGAGCACGGCGAAGGGATTGTCCTTGAGTATGTGCTGATTGATGTACACGGGCAGGAACTTGCCTTCCGCGTCGTCGCGACTGAAGCCGAAGCATGTCTGGGTAAGGTCGTTGGTGCCGAAGCTGAAGAATTCCGCGGCCTCGGCAATCTCACCGGCAAGCAGGGCTGCTCTGGGAAGTTCTATCATGCTGCCGCACAGATAGGGGAATTCCACCTTGTGCAGTTCCATGCATTCCTTGGCGATGCGGTCGCAGCGTTCCTTGAGCA
>JAXVQY010000074.1:0-3840 GCA_037303805.1 bacterium
GGCGACCAGGGTATGATGTTCGGCTTCGCCTCCAATGAAACCGATACGCTCATGCCCGCTCCCATCTACTGGGCGCATCAGCTTTCGCTTCAGCTTGCCCGCGTGCGCAAGAACGGCATCGTCGACTTTTTCCGTCCCGACGGCAAGACGCAGGTGTCCTTTGAATACGTGGACGGCAAGCCCGTGCGCATCAACAATGTGGTCGTGTCCACCCAGCATTCTCCCAAGGTGAGCCACGACGACATCGTGGAAGCCGTGAAGAAGGAAGTCATCCGTCCCATTCTCGAGCCGACCGGCTACTATGACGAAAAAGACTGCGAAATCTTCATCAACACCACGGGCCGTTTCGTCATCGGCGGCCCCATGGGCGACTGCGGACTCACCGGCCGCAAGATCATTCAGGACACCTACGGCGGCATGGGCAACCACGGCGGCGGCGCCTTCTCCGGCAAGGACCCCTCCAAGGTGGACCGCTCCGGTGCCTACATGGCCCGCTACGTGGCCAAGAACATCGTGGCCGCCGGTCTTGCCGACCGCTGCGAAGTGCAGATTGCCTACTGCATCGGCGTGGCCGAACCCGTCTCCGTACTGGTGCATACCTTTGAAACCGGAAAGCTCTCCGACGAGCAGCTCACGAAGATCGTGGGCGACGTGTTCGATCTGCGCCCCTACTTCATCTGCAAGCGCCTCGATCTGAAACGTCCCATTTACAGCAAAACTTCCTGCTACGGTCACTTCGGCCGTGAACTTCCCGAATTCACATGGGAAAAGCGCGACGCCGTCGCCGACCTCCTCACCGCGGCCAAGCTGTAGCCCCTCCCATCGTCTGCCTGTAAAAAGCGGAGGAAGAACATGATGTTCTTCCTCCGCTTTTCCTATGCACGGACACCGGATTCGGATCGACTTCCGTCCGTTCCGGGCTACTTCAAAACACGGGGTCTCGTGAAGGGAACATGGGATCCCACCACCAGCCAGCCCTCGGACCGGGCCCGTTCCAGAATCTCCGTGCGCACGCGGGCTGCGGCCTCAGGATCCATGTCGAAACTCGTGGATACGGCAGGATAGGCCGCCTGCACGTCGAAGGCATGAAGCAGGTCGCTCCAGAACAGGAACGTTTTCTCTGCCGACGCTATCATGATCCCCACATGACCGGGCGTGTGTCCGGCTTCATCCACGGCTACGACTCCGGGAAGGTCCTCACTCACGTTTTTTCCGGGTTCAAAAGTGCCCATGCGGTCCTTGTACACGGCCGCAATGTTCGCCACATTATCGAATATCTTGAGCGCGCCGCCGGAGGCTGCCTGGCGGTTCTTCGCATCGGTCCAGTATGAGAGCTCCCTTTCCGGGAAAAGTACCCTGGCCATGGGGAAGGCCGGTTTTCCGTCCTTGACGAGTCCGCCGACATGATCTCCGTGTGCATGAGAGATGATGATGTACGTCACATCCTCTCTGCCGAGTCCTGCCTGACTGAGCGCCGCATCCATTTCCGCATCCGTCCAGTCAAATCCCGTATCCACCAGCGCGACCACACTTCCTCTGCGTATCAGGAGCACATTGAGTACGTTGTGAATCGCCCCGTCGGGATAGCTGCGCACAATATCCGCCTTCTGCGCTTCCGTCACCGGGCGCAGAATGGCTGCATTCAGATCTTTCCTGACCAGGGAAATGACCCTGATGTTCACATCTCCGACCACACCTTCATGAAACGAAACGTCTTCTGCCCCTGCAGGACCTGTCGCTGCTGCCACCATCATCATGACTCCCAGAATCTGAACGGCGTATTTCCACATGACGGACTCCCTGAAAAAAGGAATTCGGACACCTGTAACCAAAACCGAAAGCAATCCTTTTGCAAAGACCGGTTCGATGCTTCCGCAAGTTTAAATCAAATGAGGTCCGACCTCCAGAAATTTTTCTTCCGTCTCCCCGGTACAGAAAAAGCCCGTGCAGGAACGACACGGGCTTTTCAGCATTCAATACGAAACCGAGGAAAATTCCCTCATTCTCAGATCTCCAGTTCCTTCAGACGCGCCTCGATCTCGTCGCCGCGCTCCAGAAGCGCCAGCTGCTCTTCCTCCACTTTCGGCAGCCGGGCGATCTTGGCATTGAAGGCATCGGGATCCCGGCTGAAAAGATCGGGATCCGCCAGAGCCTCTTCCAGCTCCTTCTGCTCCTGTTCCAGGGCGTCGAGCCTTGCAGGCATCTCTTCCTGTTCCTTGAGCAGAGCCTCCTGTTCGCGCTGCTCCTTGTAGGAAAGGCGACGCTTCTTCGGAGCGTTTTCCTTCCATGTCTCCCTGGCGGAAGATGCCGTCTTCTTCTCTTCCGGCTTCTGGCGCTGGCGCAGCCAGTCAGTATATCCGCCCACGTACTCGCGGACCCTGCCGTCGCCTTCCAGGGCAATGGTACCGGTCACAAGTTCGTCGAGGAAGGCACGGTCATGGCTCACCACGATGACGGTACCCTTGTAGGAAGAAAGCATTTCTTCCAGAAGTTCCAGCGTTTCCGCATCAAGATCGTTGGTGGGTTCGTCAAGCACCAGCAGGTTGGACGGACGGGTGAACAGCCTGGCCAGAAGAAGTCTGTTGCGCTCCCCGCCGGAAAGAAGACCTACCGGCGTTCTCAGTCGACTGGAATCGAACAGAAAATCCTGAAGATAACTGGCCACGTGACGGGGCTCGCCGTTGATGGTCACACGGTCGTTCCCTTCGGCCACGTTGTCCATCACGCTTTTGTCATCGTCCAGAGAATCACGCAGCTGGTCGAAATAGGCGATTTCCAGCCCGGTGCCGAGACGCACCGTCCCGGAAGTCGGCCTGAGTTCTCCCAGAAGCACGCGAAGAAAGGTGGTCTTGCCTGCGCCGTTGTCGCCGATGAGGCCTATCTTGTCGCCTCTCTGAATGATGACGTTCGCATCTTCAAACACCTTGTAGCCGTCGGGCCAGGTGAAGGATACGTTCTTCATCTCCGCCACCAGCTTTCCCGACTTTTCCGCCTCCTGCACGTTGAGCGTGGCCGTCCCCATTCTCTCCCTGCGGGCAGCTCTCTCCTCACGCATTTTCATGAGCTCTCGCACGCGGCCCATATTGCGGGTGCGCCGGGCCTTGATGCCCTGCCGGATCCACACTTCCTCCTGCGCCAGCTTCTTGTCGAACACGGCATTCTGCATGTCTTCGGCGTGCAGACGCTCCTCACGGCGTTCCAGATAAGCATCGAATCCGCAGGCATAGCTGTAGAGTTTCGCCCGATCCAGTTCCACCATGCGCGTGGCGAGCCGCCGCACGAACGCACGGTCATGACTGATGAAGACCAGCGTTCTTGCCTGCCGCGCCAGATACTCTTCCAGCCAGCTGATGGTGCTGATATCCAGATGGTTCGTGGGCTCGTCCAGAAGAAGCACATCCGAGGCTATGAGCGCACGGGCCAGAGCCACGCGGCGTCGCGTCCCGCCGGAAAGCGTGGAAAAATCCGCCTCCGGGTCCAGTCCCAGACTGTTGATGACGCCGAGTACTTCGCCGTGCCGTTCCCAGACTTCGCCGTGCTCCATGACGGCATCGGCCTCTTTGGCAAGATCCGGAGAAAGAAGATCCCGCCTGTCGGAAGCTATGAGATGCGCCGCCGCCAGAAGATGTCCCTCCTTTCCGAGAGCATCGGCCGTCACGCTGAACACCGAGCCCTTCCAGTGATCGGGGACGGCCTGCTGCACGTAGCCTATGCGCAGACCGGGTTCTTCATGACGTTCCCCGTAGTCCAGGGGAAGCCTTCCGGCCAGAACCGACAGAAGAGAAGACTTGCCCACGCCGTTGCGGCCCACGATGCAGAGTCTGTCGCCCTGCTCCACGA
>JAXVQY010000075.1:0-3856 GCA_037303805.1 bacterium
AAAAGAGCATAAAAGTTCCCCGTAGTCTGCAACAGACTGCGGGGACTTTCTTTTTTATTTGAAGGCTGTCCGTCATGAAACGGTGCTATCTGCGGTAGTGCATGGACGACATTGTTTTTTGTTGGTACTTTTGTTGGTATCTGTTCCCGTGCCTGAGGTCTGTGAATTTGTGCCCATCACATAACGGGCAACTCCTGCGACCCGGAATCGCTTCGGAAACCGGGGCCGCAGGGGCTGTGATATTTATGTATTCTGTTGGCCGGCAGTTTTTCAGCACGTGATGATTTCGCCGTCCTCCGGCATGAGAACCCTGTTCCAGATACCGCGTTCCATCAGTCTTTTTTTCATTTCGCTTCGAGTAATGGTGGCATGGGCCACGGTATCCATGTGACTTATGATGATTTTGGCTTCTTCACCGGCCTGCACGACCTTTTTCACGTCGGCATCGTCCATGATGAGACGCCCCTCATCCAGCAATACGGCCGCACAGGCATTCACGACGATGACGCCGGGATGCCAGATGCTGATGTTGTTTTCCACCGCGTCGTACCAGATGGTGTCGCCCGCAAGGTAGAGCGTTTTTTCCTCGGGATGACGGAGAACGACGCCGCAAGACGGCCCGCAGGGAATTTTAGTTCCGTGTCTTGCCGGAACCTTTACCAGGTGTACGCCTTCATATTCGCTGTTTTCGTACATGACCGTCACTTCCTTGAAGCCGGAGCGCACAAAGGTATGGGCATCCTCCATGCTCTGCACGAAGATGGGCACGTTTCTGTCAAGGCATCTGCCTACGGTGCCGTCCGGCGACATATCGATATGATCGGGGTGTACATGAGTACAGATATAGGCGTCGACATTTTTAAGCACATCTTCTACAGGCATGGGCAGGGCGCACATGGGCATGGGAATGTCCAGCTTGTCGGGTTCGCAGCGGAATATGTTGCCGAGGGCGCGGAAGGTGCCCATCTGCCCCTTATCCATGAGCCAGGGATCCGTAAGAAAGGTTTTTCCGGCATAGGTGATGCGCAGGGTAGAGTTTCTTATCTGCTGTATTTTCATGATGATGTCTCCTTGTCTGTTATGATTGGGTGAACGGGGGGACGGCCATGCCAAGAAGGAGAGGAGGATCTTCTCCAGGGCCGCGGCGGATTCTTTCCGGAGTTCTGTCCAGCAGAGCCCCCGAATCTTCTGTCACAGGAAAATATAAAGTCTATATGGACTATAGGGTCAAGAGAAAATTTTTTTGTCGACGGAGTAGATTAAAGTGCCTGCTTCTGAGGTGCAGGGCAGCGCAGAGGATGCATATCATAAAAGAGGAATGAGAGGCTGTTGCAGCATCCGATGAAAGGTATGGTGGACATGGCACCGGCTAAGACGAAAGAGCGGCTGGGTGTTACCGTCCTGCGGCGAGATCAGAAATTTCTGTATCCAGGAAGGAAAAAGCGGATGGGGAAAAGTGGCGGCCGGAATGGAGGAATGACTTCCGGGACATGGATAAAATATGCGGAAATTATCCCCATTCATGGTATTCAGGGCAGTATCGGGAGAACGGGATTTGTTCTCAAGTACGGCAGTAGTCCAGACACTTCATCAGGAGGAAAGTCTATCTGTCAGGGAAGGGGCGTTCCAGACACATGTCTTCATACCATACCGATTTCCGGCACGCATATCGAGTGTCGAAAGTGCCGGCACAGACGGGAACAGATTACAGGGAGGATCAGGATTTTCCCTCGGCATATCCTTTATGGTAGCCGGATTTCGTGTCACTGATGGCGTTTTCCACTCCGGCCTTGGCACGACCGGCTGTTTCACCTATCCAGGAACATCCGGCGTTGAAGGACAGGGCAGTCAGTAAGGCTGCCGCAAGAAAGAGCTGCATTCGTCGCATAATCGTCCTGCCTGGTTGTGTTGCATACCGTGGTTCCGTGAGAACTATGAGGCAGACTAAACGCAAGTTTCCGCAGGGTCAAGATCGGTGACGGAACCGGGCTGATATGTGTTTGTGAAAACGTCCTGCCGGGAATGTTGTGGATAAAGCACTTGAGCATGAAAAAATAGTCCAGATGGTGCTGTTCAAGGAAGGTAAAGCCGTGCAACACAGGCTGGTTGTTGACTTAAACGCCGTGGTTTTCTATCCAAAGAGGACAGAGAGCTTCCGACGGATTTTCCCGTCGCGCCCAGATTTAAGGAGAATATCCATGAAGAAGTTTTGTCTTGCCGCCGTTGTTGCGCTGCTTCTCGCCCTGCCCTGCGGAGCACAGGCCGGAGATACGGGATTCTATATTGCTCCCAAGTTCGTGACCGGTTTCCAGAACACGGACTGGAAGTTGTCTGCTCCCGGAGTTTCTTCCTCCAAAAGCAGCACTCGCGGCATTGCCGGTTTTTCCGTCGCCGGCGGCTATGATCTGAGCGTACTTTACGGTCTTCCTCTGCGTGCAGAAGTGGAATACGGCTACAACAGCCGGGTGGACAAGAGTGTCGGCCACGGTGATGCTGAATCCCGTCTCCAGACTCTTATGTTCAACGGCTATTGGGACATCACGAATTTCATGGATTTTACACCCTACGTGGGGGCAGGCATCGGTCTGGCCTTCGCCAACACCCGGGGAGGTGTTGACGTGGGCGGCAATCATTACGGCAGCTCCGACACGGATCTCAATCTTGCCGGTCAGGTCGGTTTCGGTTGTTCCTACTTCTTTACTTCCAATATCTCTGCAGACCTCGGCTATCGTTATCTGTTTACCGGTGACGGCGATGCCGGGTATGGTCCCTACAGCCTCAGGGCCGATTCTCTGAGCATGCATCAGATTTCTTTGGGACTGCGTATTTCTTTCTGATTCTGGTGGATGCCGCGCGTCATAACTTGGGTTTTCCCTCTGAGAAAAGGATGAGAATCTTTTTATAGACGGCCCGAAGCTGTGTTGGAATGCACGCCCATGTGAAGAAGTGTCGTTCAGTTCTTTTGTCTCTACGCGGCGTGTGGGGGCGGATTCCTTCCCGATGCCTCTTGCCGCTGTCGTGTGGCTGTGCTAGTGTGACAAAAGGAGATGACCTCTATGAAAAATCTGTGGGCTCCATGGAGAATGCAGTATATTCTCGGGCCGAAGTGCCATGACGGATGTGTCCTTTGTGCACCGGAAAATCCGGCGGACGATGAGGAGCATCTCATCGTCTATCGCAGCGGGCATGTCTTTGTCATGCTGAACCGCTATCCGTACGCTTCGGGTCACCTGATGGTGATTCCGTACAGACATGTGAGCGACATTACGGAACTTTCCCAGGAGGAAGTCGTCGACCTCATGTCCGTGACGCAGCTCTGCTGCCGTGTTCTGCGGGAGCTTAGCCATCCGCAGGGCATCAATATTGGGCTGAATCTCGGGGAAGCTGCGGGTGCGGGCATAGGTATGCACATGCACATGCATGTCGTGCCCCGCTGGAGCGGTGACTCGAACTTCATGGCGGTGCTCGATGATGTGAGAGTCATCCCCGAAGCTCTTGTGGAGACCCGCCGCCGCATGGCACCCGTGTTCGCCAGACTGGCCGGCCGTTCCGCCTGAACCTTTTTTTGCGTGTGCTGCTGCAATAAGGAGACGTCATGCGCTATATCAAAGTTTTTCTTCTGGTTTTGCTGTTTTTTGTGGTCATGATGCTCTTCGTGCAGAACCAGGCGTCGTTCTCCGACGCGGTGACGCTGAAGTTCGATCCCATGTTTGCGCCTGCCATGGCTTCCGCTCCTATTCCCCGGTACGCGTTGCTGCTTATCTGCTTCGCTCTCGGTGCTGCGGTAGTTTTGCTCATGCTCATGTGGGACAGAATGACGCTTTCCGGACGTCTTTCCGCCGCTCGTCGTCGTGCG
>JAXVQY010000076.1:0-3913 GCA_037303805.1 bacterium
CTGAGGCGCGTGCCGTGCGCCGGGCGCAAAAAAAGGCGGCGCATGACGCGCCGCCGCAATGTCGGGCCCGGAGTCGACCCGACCCGGAACGCCGCGCAGCCGGATGTCCGGGGAGAGAGAAGGCGGCGTTCCGGAAGAAAAGGATCAGGCCTTCTTTTCGGGCAGGAAGGAGGCCAGAATGCCCAGGGCCAGGAAGCCGACCACCACGCTCAGCGAAATCATGGCGGGCAGATGAATCACGCCGGCCACGTCGAGCAGCATCTTGGCGCCGATGAAGGCCAGAATGGCGATGACGGACTTTTCCAGATGGCGCAGGTAGCGCTTGGCGGCGGCCAGCAGGAAGAACATGGACCGTAGGCCGAGAATGGCGAAGATGTTGCTGGTGTACACGATGAAGGGATCGGGCGTGATGGCGAGCACGGCGGGGACGGAGTCGAAGGCGAACATGATGTCGGAGATTTCGATCACCACCAGGCAGAGGAACAGGGGCGTGGCACGCCAGATGATCTTGCCGACGGGCTTTTCCGCCAGTTTGACGGTGCTGCCTTCCACGTGCTTCTTGGGAGCTTCCACGGCGTGGCCGTTTTCATCGGTGCGCACGAAGAAGTCGTGTCCGTGCAGGTGCGTGTAGACGGGAATGAATTTCTGCGTCCAGCGTACGGCCCAGTGCTTGGAGTAGTCCACTTCCTCTTCGGTGTCCTTGCCCATGGACTGGAACATCTTCCAGGCCGTCCAGAGCACGAACACGCCGAAACCGGCCAGGGCGTAGGGACCGAACATCTTGATGAGGGAGCTGCCCGCGGCCACGAAGAGAAGACGCATGACCACGGCGCCGAGAATGCCGTAGAACAGTACGCGGTGCTGATAGGCGTCCTTGATGCCGAAGGAAGTGAAGATGGCCATCATGACGAAGAGGTTGTCCACGGAAAGGGATTCTTCCAGCAGATAGCCTGCGATGAACAGCTGCATCTGCGACGCGCCTTCATTCCAGCCGATGTATCCGGCGAAGGCGAAGGCGAGAGAAATCCAGACGGCGGACCAGATGGCCGCATTGCGGGCGGTGACGGGCTTGTCGTCGTTATGGGACCGAAGGTCAAGCCACATGCACACGATGATGACCAGAGAGAAGACGCCCACTTCGACAAGGGAGTGTCCGAACATGTTGTGTATCCTCCAGAGATTTCCTTTTCTGCCGGAAGAAACAAAAAAGACCTTCCGGCAATATGACATTGCCGCAAGGTCTCACTCATCAGACGGGCTGACGGCAATGCCAGAAGCGAACGCTCCATGCTGTTGACATTGCCCGGGACTCATGATCCCAGTTACTCCCCTTTGCGTCCCTTTCCCAATAGACGAAGTTTTTTCTTCTGTCAAGGGCAAGTCTGCGGCTCTTGCCTGTCGGGGACGGGACGGCTACACTGCGTGCCGTATTTTTCGAGATTTCTGTTTTTTCGAGGGCTCCATGTCTTTTCACATCATCCGTACGCACCGCACCGGACATCAGCATCCGCTGATTCTTCGTCTGACTTCCGGATTCCGTCGTTTTCAGCATCGCTGGTATCATCCGGACGAATCGCTGTTCCATTCGCTCCGCAACGGGCAGAACCCGCTGGCGCTCGTCATTGCCTGCTGCGATTCCAGAGTCGACCCCGTTCTTCTTACCGACTGCCGCCCCGGCGATCTTTTCGTGGTCCGCAATGTGGCCAATCTCGTGCCTCCCTATGCTCCGGACGGCGGCAGGCACGGCGTGAGCGCCGCGCTGGAATACGCGGTCAAGCATCTTAGGGTTCAGGACATCATCATCATGGGACATGCCTGCTGCGGGGGCATACATGCCCTTGTCTCGGAATCGGAAGAGTCCGAGCGGGATGAATTCATCGGTCCTTGGGTGGAAGTGGCCCGTCATGCCCTGGAAAAGGTGGACGAAGCCATGCCCGGCGCCGATGCGGAAGATCGGGCCAGAGCCTGCGAGCTGTGGAACGTGCGCCTTTCTCTGGACAATCTGATGACCTTTCCCTGGGTGAAATCGGCCGTGGAGGAGGGGAGGCTTTCCCTGCACGGCTGGTACTTCGATCTTCAGAGCGGGGAGCTTCTGGAATACGATGCGGAAAGCCGCGCCTTCCGGCCGCTTGTGGGACGGCCCCATCTCGGGGGCATGCGTCCCGCGCCGTCGGGATTGTCCCATCGCTGACGGACGGGTACGAATCCTCTTATCCCCTGTTTTACATGACAAAGTGCCGGAGCGGCCTTCCCCTTGTGATGCGAAGGGGCATTGACGCAATGACGTTTTGTTTCTAAGGATAGTGGGAAAGGCTTCGGAACGTCTTGCGACTCAGGCTTTTTTTCTTTGAGACTCCGGAGGGCGTCGCCCCGGCGACAGGTCCGTCCGGAGAAGTCATGTTGCGCCCGTCGTTTCATCGTGCCGGGGCCGGTTTCCGCCAAGGAGGCATGGAGGTTTTTATGCCCACGAAAATTCTGCATAAGGAAAAACTGATCCCCGGGCGCACCAGCAAGCTTGTTCTGGATGCTCCGCAGATCGCCGCCACGGCCCGTCCGGGCCATTTCGTCATTCTCCGCGTGGATGAGAAGGGTGAGCGTTTTCCGCTGACCATTGCCGATACCGACAAGGAACACGGTACCATCACCATCGTGTATCTGGTGCTCGGCCGCTCCACCCAGATGCTGGAAGAGCTGGAAGAGGGACAGTTCATACACGACGTGTGCGGACCTCTGGGCCGTGCCACCAACATCGTGCATTTCGAAGCCCCGAAGAAGGTCATCTGCGTGGGCGGCGGCACGGGTGTGGCCGCCATGCACCACATCGCCAAGGGCCATCATGAGGCGGGCAACTACGTCATCGCCTGCATCGGCGCGCGCAACAAGGACCTCCTGCTCTTCGAGAAGGAACTGTCCCTGTTCTGCGACGAGGTCCTCGTCTCCACGGATGACGGTTCGGAAGGCCAGAAGGGCATCGTGACCGATCTCGTCCGCGGTCGTCTCGACAGCGAAGGCGGCAATATCGCCGAAGTGGTGGCCGTGGGCCCCGTTCCCATGATGCAGGCCGTGGCGGATCTGACCCGCGGCTACAATGTGCCCACGACCGTGAGTCTCAACTCTCTCATGGTGGACGGCCTCGGCATGTGCGGCGCGTGCCGCGTGACCGTGGGCGGTGAAATGAAGTTCACCTGTGTGGACGGTCCGGAATTCGACGGCCACAAGGTGGATTTCGCGGAACTGCGCAGCCGTCTCGGCTCGTTCCGCTCTCAGGAGGCCGTAGCCCGCGAGCATCATCGCTGCAACTGTTTTGAAAAGAAGGAGGCCTGATCATGAGTCAGGAAGTCACCCGCGGGGCGAAGATCCCCCGTCATGATATGCCCTGCCAGGCTCCCGAGGAACGCATCAGGAATTTCAATGAAGTGGCCCTCGGGTATACGGCTGAAATGGCTCATGAGGAAGCCACCCGCTGCCTTCAGTGCAAAAAGCCCATGTGCCGTACCGGCTGCCCCGTGGACATCGCCATTCCCGACTTCATCGCCGAAGTGGTGAAGGGCGACATCGACGAAGCCAGCCGCATCATCCACAAGTCCAGCAGCCTGCCCGCCGTGTGCGGCCGCGTGTGCCCTCAGGAAAAGCAGTGCGAAGGCAAGTGCATCCTCGGCAAGAAGGGTCAGCCTGTGGCCATCGGTCGTCTGGAACGCTATGTCGCCGACCATGCCTCCGCCGAAAAGGCTCCCGACATCAGGAAGGTCGGCCGTCGCGTGGCCTGCATCGGCTCCGGCCCCTCGTCCGTGACCTGCGCCGGTTATCTGGCCCGTCTGGGCGTGGACGTGACCATGTTCGAAGGCCTGCATGAGGCCGGAGGCGTGCTCCTCGACGGCATGCCCCCCCCGCCTATGCCCAAGGACTTGGTGGC
>JAXVQY010000077.1:0-4009 GCA_037303805.1 bacterium
TATAAGTTTTCGGGAACCCCCAGCCTAGCTGGGGGTTTTCTTTTAACCAAAAAGCCCGCCGTCTCTGCAGACAGCGGGCTCAAACAGCAACGTAAGAGAATCAGCGTTCCACCTTACCGTTCAGCTCATCCAGAACGGGAGACCAGTCGGCTGCTCTGCTGGCAGCGATGTTCAGAATTCGCTGATTGCGGGAGCCTCTGAATCTCAATTCAAGAGATTTCTGCTCTTCGATGAACGGACCGTCCACAAGAAGATCAAGCAGGGCAAGCAGGTCTTTGCAGCCGGGTTTAAGGATCAGCTGTTCAAAAGTATAGCCGCTGAACGCCATGAGATGATACCCCCGGCGCTTCAGTTCCGCAGCCAGCGGTACCAGAGCTCCGGCCTGTTCGAAGGGTTCGCCGCCGCTGAAGGTAATGCCGTGAACAAGCGGGTCACACTGAATACGGGCAAGAATATCCTCGGCAGACACCAGCGTACCGCCTTCGAAATCCCAGGTCTGAGGATTCTGACATCCCTTGCAGTGAGTATGACACCCCTGAAGAAAGAGCACGAAACGAAGCCCCGGACCATCAACGATGGATTCCTCGATAATGCCTGCCACGCGAAGCGTGATGTCCTTCAACGCTTCCATGCTATTCCTTGTTCGGTTCGGGAATGACGGCCTCTTCCGAAGGCTGCGCCGTATGACCCTCCACATCGGCCACACGTCCCTGCAACCAGAAAATCATGTCCACCTCGTCGCCTTCGGCAGGCACGTATCCCTTATGGCAGACTTTTTCGGGAGCATACATGATGACATAGACGGGCTTCTTGGGATTGCCGAAGCCGATGCCGAAACGATACACCTTCGTCTGCGCCTTCTCAGGGCCGAACATAAAGCTGTCGACATCAAAAATGGTCGCACGGCACTGGTATTCGCAGTAGCGATCCGTACGATCGATGATCGTCCTTCCTTTGAGGGGAATCTTCAATGCAGGCACGTCAAGACGAGTCTTGGTGGGATTGGCCTTCATCCATTCCAGGGCATGATGCTCGTAAGCCGGTCCCTGTGTGATGGTGAGCTCGTCAAGAAGCGCACGGCGGATGCCGAAGCAGAGTCCGGACAGCAGGAATTCGCAGGTCTTGTCCTTCACATCTCCTTCCGCGTCGCGGAAAAACAAAGGATCATAAAACCACAGACCGACGAAGTCCTCAGGTTCCGCCATGATCTCACCGGCATGTCCGCCCTTCCAGGCAAAGGTATCCCGGATGGTGAGCGTATTGGCAAAACCTTCCATGAAGGGAGCCACGGCCGCCACGGAAAGCTTGCCTTCCGGCTTACCCGTCATGAGCACAGAGGTACGCAGGAGAGAATCGCTCGGCCAGGCCATGAGGATACGTTCCGACTCCTCATCCTTCTTTTCCCAGACCGGACGGCTTCCGCCGTATTCCAGCGTAGTTGTAATGACACCTTCAATATCTTTAATACTGACTCCGAGGGCAAACCACTTGTCCCCCATGCTTTCGAGATGCTGCATATGCCTTTCCATTGGTAAAGATTCTGCGCCGGTCTCCTGTGGTAAAGAAATCGGCGCGTTCACACATAATAGCACAGGGAATACCGCCTGAAAATAGGCTTTTTCCGCCCCAAAAAAAATGCCGAAGGCTTTGTTGCCCGCGGCATTTTATAAATTTTCCTAAAAGGAATCTACATGGAAGAGGCCCGAAGTTCGATGGCCTTCTGCACGGCCTCCCGTGATGCCATTTCACTTTCAAGAGTGACCGGCACATCGGTATAGTAAATGGCCCCGGCAGAAATATCGAATTTTGCCTGCTGATCACGGGAATGCCGGAGCGGAGGAACCACATCGTATACCCACGGGAGAAATTCTCCCAGAAACAGCCATGTGACAATGCTGAGAACGACAAGTTTCAGCCATGCGACTTTTCTGCTGGAAGAGGAGAGAGAATTCATTTCTGATCCGAAGTCCGCATCGCCCGAAGGCGATGCGGACAAAGTTCAATGTTTCAGTTAGATGCTGGCAGTGATTTCCGGGAACACCTTGTAGAACATGATCCAGGCCATCAGGAGGGTCAGAGCCAGGTTGAAGGACTGACCGCAGACGTACAGGATGATGGGCTTGCCGCCCTTGAAGTAGCCGGCAAGTTCCTTGAAGTTGGTGGCGAGACCGATGGAAATAAAGGCCAGGGCGAAGAACCAGCCGCGCAGAGGCACGGTGATCTTGTTGGTACCGTTGGAAATCAGGGCATTGCCGAGATCGGCGCCGAGATTACCGGCGATGGTGGACAGAACGATGGAGGCAGCGAGGAAGCCGATGACGAACTTGGGGAAGCGGTTCCAGATTTCCATGGGACCGACCTTGGTTCCTTCTTCATGAGCTTCGACCTTGGTGGCGAAGTAGATGGCCACGCAGAAGGCGCTCACGCCGATGAGGACGTTCTGAATCATCTTGATGGTGGCAGCAACCTGCAGGGCCTTGGGACCGATGAAGGCACCGGCGGCGGCCACGGAGCCCGTGGCGTCGATGGTACCGCCGATCCAGGCACCGCCGAGGACTTCAGGCATGCCTACGGCCTTGATGAAGGCAGGCATGGCAATCATCATGATGGCGGTGAACACCATGGAAAGACCGACGGACAGGGTCAGCTCTTCCTTCTTGGCGCGGCAGGCGGCAGCCACGGCGATGGCGGCGGAGGTACCGCACACGGACATGTCGGCCGAGATGGTGATGTTCAGAGTCTTGGAGGGCATCTTCAGAACGGTCTGACCGAAGATGTAGGTGGAGATGAGCACGATGGGAGTCACCACCCAGGCCACGAAGATACCGGGGATACCGATGGCGAGAATCTTGTTGAACAGAACTTCGGCACCGAGCAGCACGAGGCCGGACTTGATGAAGTATTCCACCTGCACGGCGGGCTTCATCCACTTGGGCGTGCCGATGGTGTTGGCAACGACCATACCGACGATGATGGACCAAATTTCGGCGTTGAGGCCGTAGGTGGCCGTGGGCTTGTAGCCGCCGAGGAAGTTGGCCAGCAGGCACAGCACGTACACGCCGAGGAAGCCGATGAAGTACTGTACGACGTTGAAGCCCATGACACCCATGCCGACGGCGGTAATCACGCCGAGGCTGATGCCGAGGATGATGAGTCCGGGAATGAGGTTGCTGTCGGAACCGACCTTGGCCTTGGCCTTGGCGGCGGCGCTGTCGGCCTTCTGCCAGTCGGCGATGGCGGTTTCAGCGGCCTTGTTCAGTTCGGCATTCTGGAAGGAAGCGGCGGAAGCGGCATCCTGAGCGGCCTTGGCGACGGTGAGAGCTTCACCGGCGGCCTTGGCGGCGGCGTCAGCGGCGGGCTTGGCCGATTCGTCCATGTGGGTCATGAAGGAATCAAGAGGATTCCCGGACCACTTGGCGGGAGTTTTGAGATAACCGATAATGGTCTTGGCGGCGGGCAGCTTGCTGCCGGCGACAGCCTTCTTGGCGGCCTGAGCCTGAATCAGCTCGATGGTCTTGATCGGCTTGGCCTTCTCGGCAGCGATAACGGCGTCATACTTGCTGAGCTGGGCTTCAATGTCGGCACGGCCGTTCATCATGATGAGGCCGGAGATGATCAGGATGAAGAACCCGATCCATATCGCCCAATAGTCTTCCTTCAGCCAGAGGTCAGACCATTTTGCGCGGCCATCGTCAACGACAATGTTCTCATTAGCCATAAAAAGTCCCCTGCTTAAAAAATTAGAAACAAACTCTCCTCAAGCCCATTTGTACCTTCAATAACAAACTCATGCCCTATTGACAAGTATTTGTCTCTTTCCGTCTCTTCGGGATAAAAAAGAATCGGCCTGCACGAATCCGCCTGTTATAAAAAGCAAAACCGGCGTCGAAAACCGTTTTAAGGTGTTCACGCCGGTTGCCTGGCTCCATAAATAAGCCCGTTCGTCGAAGAAAAAAATACTTTTTTACGCAAGCTCCTGCTTGGACTTCTCCGAAGTCTCCTTCAGAAG
>JAXVQY010000078.1:0-2929 GCA_037303805.1 bacterium
TCCACAAAAGTGTTGACCACAAGGGTGGCTTCATCCAGCGACACATTGGACTGTTCGGCAAGATTCTTGATCAGTTCACTCTTGTTCATGACATCTCCGTCATACGGTATTAACCTGCCGCGGCATGTCGGCAGGGAGAAGGATTATGATGCGGGAGACACTCCCTGAAAACTTCATCACGTCAAGTCAGACATCTATAACCCTAAATCCGTTGCCTTGCAAGGAAAAACGGCCACCTATCCGCGACTGTGCTCATGCTGATAGAGCAGATAATCCCTGAGGAAGGAATCAATGCGTCCGTCGAGCACGGCATCCACGTCTCCGCATTCCGAACCGGTGCGGTGATCCTTGACCAGACGGTACGGCTGCAGCGTGTAGGTGCGTATCTGACTGCCGAAGGCAATGGCGTCCTTGCCCGCATAATCGGCCTGTTTGGCGGCATCGCGCTTGCTCTGTTCATAGGCGTACAGACGGGCACGCAGCACGCGCATGGCGCTTTCGCGGTTGCTCTGCTGCGAACGTTCGTTCTGGCACTGCGCCACGATGCCCGTGGGAATATGCGTGATGCGCACGGCCGATTCCGTCTTGTTGACGTGCTGACCACCCGCGCCGGAAGCCCGGTATACGTCTATGCGCAGATCGCTTTCCTTGATTTCGATGTTCAGAATCTCTCCGGCATCGGGAATGATGTCCACCGAGGCAAACGACGTATGCCTGCGGCCGGAAGCGTCGTACGGAGAAATGCGGATCAGACGATGTATGCCCTTTTCGCCCTTGAGCAGACCGTAGGCGTTTTCGCCCTGCATCCGGATGGTGACGGCCTTGATGCCCGCTTCTTCACCGGGAAGCAGATCCACGATCTCGGCCTTGATGTGATGATCTTCGGCCCAGCGCAGGTACATGCGTTCCAGCATTTCGGCCCAGTCCTGAGCTTCGGTGCCGCCGGCGCCGGGATGAATGTCCAGCAGGGCATCCATGTGATCCGCCTCGCCGCTGAGCAGTACGGTCATTTCCGTTTCCGTCAGAAGCTTTTCCAGCAGATCGGCCTGTTCGTTCAGGGTCTCCAGAGCGTCCTCCTCGCCTTCGGAGACGAAGCCGAGCCACTCCTCCATTTCGTCGTAGCTGGCCTTCAGCTCACGGAAACGGGCGACCTCCGCTTCCAGACGGCTCTTTTCCTTGAGCACGGGCGTGAGCTTTTCCTGATCCGACCAGGCATCGGGACTGGAAATGATACCCTCTATTTCTTCAAGACGCGCCTCCCGCGAGGGGAGGTCAAAGACGCCCCCAGAGGGAAGTAAACTGTTCGGCAAGGCTGTGGCAACGGGAACGAAGTTCGGCCAACTGAAGCATGGCAATATCCTTTCTTATGGTATTTCCGCACGGAGGCGGATGACTTTCGAGACGAAAAAACGTTCATCCTCTCTTTCCGGCCCGCCGCAGCACGGGCAGACAGAGCATGATGAAAAGAAGCAGTCCGACGGCCGGCAGCCACGGATGAAGATAAAAGTAAAGCGTATGTCCCTGCAAGGCAAGCGCCGTGCCCGTCAGGCTTCCGGCGACGAACAGCGCGTGCCCGTCCTCGCGGGAACCCATGGCGTGAATGCCGCCCAGAGGATCGAGAACGGCCGTGATGCCGCTGTTGGTGGCGCGCACCACGTAGCGGCCCTGCTCCACCGCCCGCATGAGGGAAAGCTGAAGATGCTGCATGGGCGCGGAAGTGTAGTCGTACCAGGCGTCGTTGCTGATGTTCAGCAGAATCTCCGCCCCGTCCGCCACGCGAGCCCGGGCCAGTTCGGGAAAAATGGCCTCATAGCAGATGAGCATTCCCATATCCAGCGGAGCCCTGTCCCGGGGATGCAGCAAAAAGAGATTCTCCTGCGTCCCCGGTTCGAAGCCGCCGAGTCCCTGAAGAAGACTCTGAAAGATCTTCCAGTCGAGCACGGGCGGCAGATATTCCCCGAAGGGCACCAGATGTTCCTTGTCGTAGTGCCCGCCGTCACCCTGCGGCGTCAGCAGAAAGGCTCTGTTGTAGAGAAGCGTCCTGCCGTCCGGCCCTCTTTCCACCCCCGGTGCACCGAAAAGCAGCGGTATGTCCAGCTCCTTCACGAAGGAACGCAGTTCCGCCGCAAGGGGACCGGAAGGATAGGCAAAGGGCATGGCCGTTTCCGGCCAGAGCAGCACGTCGGGCAGGGCCGGGGCCATGGTGGCGTCGCCGGGAACATCCGATCGCCCCATGAAGGCGGAAAGCTCGGAAGGCCGGGGACGGGGCGACGTCGCTCCCGCAAGGGCCTGCACGTCCTGCCGCACGCCCTCGACGCTGAGACGGATATAATGTTCCAGCGTACGGCGCTGATACTCCTGAGACCATTTCACGTCCTGCCGTACGCTCCCCTGCACCAGCGTGAACGACACGGGCGAAGCCCCGGCCGCCAGACGTTCCGGCATGACGGAAAGCCGCCACATCCCGAAGCCCGCCGCGGCGACCACGAGACAGACGGCGCAGGCCAGCAGACGACAAGCCGTACCGCGCTGATCCGGAGCCTTCCGAAGAAGCGGAATGCCTTCGAAAACGAGACAGGTCGCCGCGGCCAGCAGACCGGAATATCCGTATTCGCCCAGCAGGCTCAGAGGCTGCATGAGCACGGGCCATGCGGCCAGTCCGGAGGAAAGCGTCAGCCAGGAAAAGCCTGTGCCGAACCAGCCGCGTATCCACTCCAGCAGAAACCACAGTACGCCGGCGGCCGCGCAGCGTCTCCAGGGAGAAAGCCCGTCCAGCCGGGCCATGCCCCAGGCAAAGAACCCGCCCCACAAGGCGACGTACATACCGAGCAGGATGGAGCAGGGAGCGGCCAGCAGCCAGGGAAAATATCCGTACATGTGCGCGGCCACGGCTATCCAGTACAGCGCGGCGGCCGCGCCGGGAATGCCC
>JAXVQY010000079.1:0-4018 GCA_037303805.1 bacterium
GTTTGCTGTTTTCGACATTACTTCTCTTGAGGAGCTCTCTCAGCTTCTCGTCACTGCCGCTTCCTGCGGCGTTTCCCTCACTTTCCGGGGGGCCGGAACCTCCCTCAGCGGTCAGAGTGTGGCCGAAGATGTTGCCGTACGGTTTCGCGGTCCGGCGTGGCGCGGTATCGACATTTTTGACGACGGCCGTCTCGTACGGGCCCGCTGCGGCGTGACGGGCGGAGAAATCAATGCCGCCCTTGCCCCTTACGGGCGTTTCATCTCCTCCGATCCTTCTTCCATCGCTTCCGCCACCATAGGTGGGATGACGGCCAATAACGCCGCCGGTCTCGGATGCACTGTAGCGAATAACATCTGGCATTCTCTGGAAGCCATGGCGTTCGTTCTGGCGGACGGTACGCTTGTAGATACGGCAGATCGGGAAAGTGTTGCGCGCTTTCGGAGTTCTCATGCATCTCTTCTTGAAGGGCTTTTTTCGTTGCGCTCGAGGCTTCTTGACGCTCATGAAAGTGCGGAAAAGGTCCGGCGTAAGTTCAGGATACGCAATACCTGCGGCTATTCGTTGAATGCTTTCACGGATTTTGAGGATCCGCTGGATATTCTTGTGCATCTTCTTGTCGGTTCGGAAGGTACACTGGGTTTCATTTACTCCGTTACGTTGCGTACCGTCCCCGTTCTTCCCTTCCGCGGCACTGCCATGATGCTTTTCTCTTCCATGGAAGATGCCATGTCGGCCGTGCTCGACATTCGTGCCTGCCGCGGTCTGTATGCGGGAGAGTTCCTGGATGATATTTCTCTTCGTGGTCTTGCAGAATTGCCGGGATTTCCTCAGGAATTTCGTCCAAGCGGTGAAAGTTCAGACAACTGCGCATTGCTTGTGGAAACAAGAGCTGCAGAGCGCGCCTCTCTTGCTGCCGACATGGCGGAGCTTGAAGCATTACTTGAAGTTCATCATCCCCGTGCAAAGCTCGGATTCGTGACCGGCCATGAGGAGTGCGAGAGGCTCTGGAATATACGACGAGCGCTTTTTCCCGCCATGGCCGGTACACGTCTGCCATCCGAATACGCCTATGTGGAGGACTACTGTGTCCCGATTGAACGTTTGCCGGAGGCCAGTCATGGTCTTGTATCCATACTTCAGGATCTCGGTTTCGATCGTTGCGGTGTAAACGGTCATGCCCTGCACGGCAATCTTCACTGTACTGTACCGCTGCGTCTTTCCGAACCTGAGGAAGTGAAGAGACTCGGCACGTTCATCGACCGTGCGGCAGCGCTTGTTCTTTCTCTTGACGGTTCCCTTAAGGCCGAACACGGTACGGGGAGGGCCGTGGCTTCCTTCGTGCACAGGGAATGGGGCGATGAGCTTTACGATCTGATGCGAGACGTGAAAAGCCTTCTTGATCCGTCTGGGATTCTGAATCGGGGCTGCCTGTTGAATGATGGTGCTCATTGCCATCTGGACGGTCTTAAGTTTGTAGGGGCTGTGGGGAAGGGGATAGACCTTTGTGTGGACTGCGGATTTTGTGAGGTCGTGTGTCCGTCGGCACGGCAGGGGTTCAGTCCGAGGCAGCGCATTTATGCTCTGCGCGCCATAGCTGCGCTGGAGCAGGGCGGCGACGCGGATCGCGCCGGAGAGTGGAAGGGGCTTTTTCGTACGGCAGGTCTTGATCTTTGTGCGACGGATGGCCTTTGCTCCACACGGTGTCCTCTCGGCATAGATGTGGCCGGATTCATGAGGTCGCTCAGGTACGAAAATCTGACGGACAGAGAGAAAAAAGCCGCCGCATTTGCAGCCAGGCACATTGCACCTGTGACTCGCACACTCTCTCTTGCTCTGGATGCTGCCTATACGACGCATCGTCTTCTTGGGCACGATCTTGCACAACAAACCGGTAGAATTGTAAAAAAGCTGACGGGGTTGACCCTTCCCGATCTTGTGCAAGTCGGTCTCACGGGGACTTCTTCTGCACCTTCTTCTCATGCAGGCGGTACGGAAAAGGTAGTGTATTTTCCTTCCTGTGCCGTGCGCAGCATGGGCTATGCCGGAGATTCCGGCCGCCGCGTGGAACCTCTCATGGACGTGGCTCTGCGCCTGTTGGAAAAGGCCGGGTACGAAGCCGTTATTCCCAGGAGCGTAGAAAAGCTTTGCTGCGGCAAGGCATTTGAAACTAAGGGCATGAAGGATCAGGCTGATGAATGTGCCGCTGCTCTTGATGCAGCGCTTTTGGAAGCCTCGGAAAACGGCCGTTGGCCGATCATGTGCGACACCAGCCCCTGCCTTGCAAGGATGAAGAAAACCCTTGATTCCCGGCTTGTTCTCTACGAACCCGTGGAATTTACGCTGCGTCTTCTGGTAAACAGGCTGGAGTTTCACCAGAAGTACGGCCGGATAGCCGTACATGCCACCTGTTCCACACGGAGCATGGAGCTTGTGGATTCACTTCTTGCCGTGGCGCATTTGTGTTCCCGTGAGGTCGTGCTTCCTGAAGGTATTTTCTGTTGCGGGTTTGCCGGGGACAAAGGTTTTTCTCATCCGGAGCTCAACGCGGCTGCGCTTGCCGGACTACGGGAGCAGGTGTCGGGGTGTGAGGCGGCCTTCAGCACATCTCGGACATGTGAGGTCGGGCTTACGTTGCACAGCGGCCTGCCGTACCGCAATATCCTTTATCTCGTCGATGAGTGCGGAATTCCTTTTCCCTCCCGATGAGCCGTTGTATTCGGGCACCTCGTCTTGACAGTGTGCCGTTGCGGTCGTTAGACAACAAAGGGGGCATTTTTCTCGTGCGCAGGAAAATGTGCCGCAAAATTTTCGCCAGGTGGTTCTCTGATGGATAAAAATATGGATCAAGGGAACGTAGTGACGACGGAATCGGGAGATATCGTCGCCAGTGCGGAAGAGCAGGCCCGGGCGCAGGCTCTGGTGGAGGAAAAGGACAGCGAGTCGAGAACAAGGCAGTTCCGCGGTGTGTTCGCCAGGGAAGTGGTCGATATTTGAGATGTTTTTTCCCTTTTTCAGCTGTATGAGTCCGTGTTCCACACCAGGGATGCCATGAAACTGCGTTCCTTCCACATTATTTTTCTGTTGGTGCTTGCTTCATTTATGTACCCGGCGCTTCGCCGAGAGAAGAGGACGAGGTCTCTGCCGACGCTGTGGGATCTCGTGTGCGTGTGTGCAAGTCTGTATGCCTTCGGTTATCTCATTCTGCACTATGACGCCATTGCCATGAGCGGCGGCTGGTTCACCACACAGGATTACGTGGTGGCCGGTATAGGTGTTCTCGTGGCCTTTGAGTGTGCTCGTCGTGTGGTGCCGAATCTTGCCGTTCTGGCACTGGTGTTTTTGGCGTATACTTTTCTTGGGAAGTATTTGCCCGGTGCATTCGGCCACGTAGGTTTCTCACTCACCCGCGTCATGGATCACATGTTCTGGGGCAGCCAGGGCCTTCTCGGTGTAGGTGTGGGCGTTTCGGCTACGTACGTGTTTCTTTTTGTATTGTTCGGAGCTTTTCTTCGTATCAGCGGCTTCAGCGAATTCATCAACGATCTTGCCCTGACGCTGGTAGGGCGCACTGCCGGCGGCCCCGCCAAGGTCTCCGTCATTGCAAGTGCTCTCATGGGAATGATCAATGGCAGTGCCCTTGCCAATGTGGCCACCACAGGTGCCATCACTATTCCGCTCATGAAAAAGACCGGTTATAAGGCCGAGTTCGCCGGGGCCGTAGAAGCCGTTGCCAGCACTGGAGGTCAGTTTGCGCCTCCCATCATGGGAGCAGTGGGCTTCATCATGGCCGAGTTTCTCGGCGTGAGCTATACGAAGGTCATGCTTGCCGCAGCCATTCCGGCTTTCCTCTATTACCTTGCTCTTATCATGGCCGTGCACTTTGAGGCCAGAAAACTGGGCCTCAAGGGGCTTTCCAAGGAATATATTCCTGATGCTCTTCAGGTCATCAAGAAGCGTGGGCATCTTATCATTCCCCTTGTAGTTCTCATGGTGATCATGCTCATGGGTTACACTCCG
>JAXVQY010000080.1:0-3513 GCA_037303805.1 bacterium
CCATGCCGCGGGAAAGCGACATGTAGGTATCGGGCAGCGGTACGAAGATGGGATTGGCCTTGAAAGACTTAAGGATATCTCTATCCAGGCCGCCCACAGTGGTAATCTTCATGCCGCGGATATCGGAGAACTTGGTCACGGGCTTCTTGGTGCTGTGAATCATCATGAGCGCCGAGGTATACTGGGTGAGCAGCTTCATGCCGTCGAATTCCTTCGCCCATTCGGGGTACTTCTGGGAAATGCGCCACACGGACATGGAGGCGGATTCCGCATTCTGGAACAGGAAAGGCACGTTGGCGGCGTCGCTCAGCAGCAGAGCACCGTTGCTGAGGTTGGTGTTGGTGGAGGCAATGTCCACGGCGCCGCTTCTCACGGCGCTGAACATTTCATTGTTGGGGCAGATGGTGCCGGGGTTGAAGTAGGTGATGACCACTTCACCGTTGGTGCGCTTTTTGATTTCTTCCATCCACGGGATGAAAGCATCCTGCACCACGGGGTGACGATCGATGTACACGCTGGTGAAACGCAGTTCCACGGGGGCGGCGTACGCAGCGGAAACGCTGACGCCGAGCAGGGCCAGAACGGCAAACAGAACCTTCTTCATTGCAAACCTCTACGTGTAAATGGATGAGCAGGACAGGGAAAATCCTGGCTGTTGACCCGGTTCTTCCTTCCAAGTGTCTGCCGGAGCCCATTCCGGCAGGGAAAGAAAGAAGCAGGGGGTTACCGTGGGAACATCATCCGGGGCAGGCCTAGAAGAAATGCGTGGGCAGCCACAGGGCAATGTCGGGGAATATGACCATGAGCAGGAGCAGAAGGCACATGCAGCTGAAGTACGGCACTATGCTCTTGAAAATGTCCGCCATGGGAATGTCGCGCGCCACGGAGCTCATGGCGAACACGTTCACGCCCACGGGCGGAGTGATCTGCCCCATTTCCATGAGAAGCACCACGCACACGCCGAACCAGATGGGATCGAACTGCAGTGCGAGAATGGTGGGATACAGCGCGGGCAGCGTGAGCAGAATCATGGGAATGACGTTCATCATACAGCCGAGAATGATGTAGAGCACCACGATGCCGGCAAAGATGACGTAACGGTTGGCATCGAGTCCGCCCACGAATTCCGCCAGCAGCTGAGGAAGCTGCGTGGCCGCGAAGAAGTAGCCGAGAATGCCCACGCTCACGAGTATGAACATCAGTCTTGCGGAAATGGTCACCGTGGAGTGCAGGGCCTTCAGCGTATCCTGCCAGCTCAGCTTGCGGGAAAGGAAGGCATAGAGGAAGGTGCACGCCGCACCCACGCCGGCGCCTTCGTTGGGGCTGAAGAAGCCCATGAGAATGCCGCCGAGAATGATGAAGATGAGGCCGAGCATGACCACCACGCCCTTGAGGGAGCGCAGCTTTTCACCGAAGGTGGTGGCGTCGCCGCGGGGAGCGAGCTCGGGATGACGGACGGCCACGATCACCGTGTACACGATGAACATGCCCGCCAGCAGCATGCCGGGAAGCACTCCGGCGAGGAAGAGCCGTCCGATGGATTCCTCGGTGACGATGGCGTAGAAAATGAAGCCCATGCTCGGCGGAATGAGAATGCCGAGCGTACCGCCCGCCGCAAGACATGCGCAGCTCAGGCCGGGATGATAGTTCTTCTTGCGCATTTCCGGCAGCGCCACGGAGCCCATGGTCACGGCCGTGGCCATGGAGTCGCCGCACACGGCGGCAAAGCCGGTGCAGCCTGCAATGCCGGCCACGGCAAGACCGCCGGGCAGACGGCCGAGCCACATGTTGGCGGCATAGAAAAGCTCGCGCGATATGCCGGAATAATAGGCGAACTCACCCATGAGAATGAACAGGGGAATAACGGTGTAGGAATATTCCGCACCCTTGGAATAGGAGGACTGTCCTATCATGGCAAGCGCGGCCTCGGGATTGGGCTGCAGAAGCAGAAGACCGAGACTGCCCACCAGCGCCATGGAAAGACCTATGGGCATGCCGATGAAAAGCAGCACCATCATGACTATCATGGCCAGACCGCCGAGCGCACCGGCGGAAATGGAAATGTCCAGAGCACGGAACCATACGGGCACGGAGAGCACGATCGCCGCCGCCACCAGCGCCATGATGCCGCCGGAAACATGACCTTCGCGGAAGCAGCGGCCGAGGCATTCAAGCGCATGGGCAAGGGTGAAGAGTCCGAACAGAAGCATGCCTGCCGCACACACGACCATGACGGGCCAGATGGGCAGCTCCAGATCGA
Organism: bacterium; assembly: GCA_037303805.1. Taxonomy (GTDB): domain Bacteria; phylum Desulfobacterota; class Desulfovibrionia; order Desulfovibrionales; family Desulfovibrionaceae; genus Mailhella. The sequence continues at coordinate 2,261 of JAXVQY010000080.1, forward strand.
AGCTCACTTCCCCCACCGCATATTTGGCCATGGCGGCAACGGCCATGCGCCACGCAAGGGTCAGCAGCAGAGGAGTGCCGGCACACCAGACGAATGTCTCCAGCAGAAGGCGGACGCGTTCGGAACAGTGATCGGTCACAAACGTGATGTTGATATGCCCCTTTGCTTCCTGAATGCTGGCCAGGGCAAGGAAGGAAACAAGAGCAAGGGAAAATTCTTCCAGTTCATACGCGCCTTCCAGCGAACCGTCGGACACATAACGAAGAATGACGTCCACGAAGACGGGAATCATCATCAGCGCCATGACCAGCATGGCAACACGAAAAGCCCAGCGGGCGGCAGGGGACAGCACCCGCTCCAGGCCGTGTCCCGCCGATTCCAACACATGCTCGGCCATTCTGATACCTCCATAGGAAAGTGAGCACCCTCAGGGCGGCATGTCCCTGAAAAAACCTTTTCTGATATAGCCTACTCTAGAGGCTTGCGGAAAAATTGATATAGACAGAATTGACAAAAAATAAGAAAAAATTGATATATCATTTTATATCAATAAGATACGCAACAGATCTCTTTCAAGACGTCTTTCCGGGAAAGAAAAAGGCTTCCCTTGTCATCCATTGGGAGACAAGGGAAGCCTTTGAAAAGTACTGTCAGTCGTACCTACTTCAACCATGAATACAACGTCTTGCGACTTACTCCGAGCAGATGGGCAGCCCGCGTCTTGTTGCCGCCGCAGCGCTGCAGTGCCTCTTCGGCATCACGGGCCCGATCCGTTCTGTCCTGAACCTTTAATTTTTCCAAAGGTTCCAACGGGATCGGCACATTGCCGTCAGGCAGAAAAGAGTGACCCATAAGCTCCTCACCATCTTCCATGATGGCAGCTTCCAGAAGCACGTGCTGAAGTTCACGTACATTGCCGGGCCAGGAATGTCTCTTCAGGCGACGCAGAAAATTTCTGCTCAGTTTCTGGGCCCTGCATCCGAAATCCCGACGGATCCGCTCCAGAAAATACCGGGAAAGCACCTCGATATCCTCCATACGGTTCCTTAAAGGAGGAATATGTATGCTGACGGTACGCAGTCGGTAGAACAGGTCTTCGCGGAACAGTCCCCGCGTCACGAGATCTTCGAGACTGCGATTGGATGCCGTGATGATGCGCACATCCACGGAGATGTTCTTTCTGCCGCCGAGCCGGACAATTTCCCTCTGCTGCAACGCTCTCAGCAGACAGACCTGCGCCTTGGGCGAGAGTT
>JAXVQY010000081.1:0-4102 GCA_037303805.1 bacterium
CCCATCATCGGCGGCTGGCTCGTCACCTACGCCTCGTGGCACTGGATCTTCCTCATCAACGTGCCCCTCGGTTTTCTGGGATTCGTCTATGCCCTGCGCGTCTTTCCCGACTTCCGTCAGCCCCGCGGCCGCTTCGACGTCACGGGCTTTCTGTTCATCGGCCTCGGCGTGCTCGCCCTCTCCTCCGGTCTGGAACTCACCGGCGGCAGGAATTCCTCGCCCGTGCTGGCCACCATCCTCATTATTCTCGGCTTCGTCTCCGTGGCGCTCTACGTCGTTCACGCCCGCCGCTTTCCCTCGCCCCTCATCACCCTCAAGGTCTTCCGCACCCGTACCTTCCGTGTGGGCATCACCGGCAACATGGTGGCCCGTCTCGGCATCGGCAGCATTCCCTTCCTTGTCCCGCTCATGCTTCAGGTCGGACTCGGCTATTCCGCCGATGTGGCCGGTCTCATCATGCTGGCCCCGGCCGTGGGCTCCATCATGACCAAAACCGTGGTGCTCCGTCTGCTGGGACGCTTCGGCTACAGGCATGTCCTGCTCTTCCTCACCCTCGCCATCGCCGGTATCTTCATGTGCATGGCTCTTCAGCAGCCCGGCTGGCCCCTCACGCTGCTCGTCGTCCAGCTCCTTGTCCAGGGCATGCTCATGTCCGGCCAGTTCACCTCCATGAACACCATCACCCTCGGTGAACTCCCCGCCGAAACCGCCAGCGACGGCAACAGTCTGCTTTCCGTATCGCAGAATCTCAGCATCAGTTTCGGCGTGGCCATCAGCACCGCCATCCTGCGTTTCTTCTCCGGACCCGCCGGAGAACTGCACGCCCTGCACTGCACCTTCGTGGCCGTGGGGCTCATGACGGCGGCTTCGGCCTTCGTCTTCATGCTGCTGCGTCCCGAGGACGGTGCGCATCTTCTGGGTAAAAAAAGCAACGGCCCCTCGCGGCCGGAAGGAAAATGATCATGGCACAGTTGCAGTCTTCTCCCGCAGCCCGCGGCACGGAAAGCGCGCCGCCCCTCATCCGGCTGGAAAACATCAGCAAGAGCTACGGCCCGGTCAAGGCCAACCGCAACATTTCCCTGGAGATCCGCGCCGGGGAGATCCTTGCGCTGCTCGGCGAGAACGGCGCGGGCAAGTCGACGCTCATGTCCATTCTTTCGGGCAAGTCCCGGCAGGATTCCGGCACCATCTTCGTGGACGGCCTTCCGGCGCCGTTCCGCTCCCCGCGCGACGCCCTGGCCGCGGGCATCGGCATGGTGTATCAGCATTTCATGCTCGTCGAGGCCATGACCGTGACGCAGAATCTCATGCTCGGACAGGCGCACGGCATCCTGAATCCCGCGGCCATGCGTTCCCGCGTGCTGGAACTGGCCGCCCGCTACGGCTTTGAGATCAATCCCGACGCCATGATCGCCGATCTTTCCATGGGCGAGAGGCAGCGCGTGGAGATCCTGAAGCTGCTGTACCGCGACTGCCGCGTGCTCATCCTCGACGAACCCACCGCCGTGCTCACGCCGCCGGAAATCGAACAGCTTTTCACCGCGCTGCGCCGCATGGCCGCCGACGGCAGGGCCGTGGTGTTCATCAGCCACAAGATGAAGGAAGTGCTCGACCTCGCCACGGAAATCAGCATCCTGCGCCGCGGGGAAATCGTGGACCATTTCCTGCGGGCCGACGTGCCCGGCGAGAGGGAACTGGCCGAACGCATGGTGGGCCGCGAAATGGACACCGTGGTCGAACAGACGTCCGTGGAAAAGGGCGACGTGCTGCTGGAACTTGCGGGCGCGTCCTGCGGCACGGCCAGAGAGCTGACCTGCACGCTGCGCCGCGGCGAAGTTCTCGCCGTGGTGGGCGTGGCCGGAAACGGACAGCGCGAACTCGTGGAAATGGTCACGGGCGGCGTCAGACCCGACAGCGGCCCGGATTCCGTGCGCATTCTCGGCAAGAGCTGGCAGGAATTCATGCGCACGCGCATGGGCCGCAGGAGCATGGTCTACATTCCCGAGGACAGAAAGGGTCTCGCCACCTGTCCTTCCCTCGATCTTCTGGACAACTTCCTTCTGACCAACCGCAACGGCTTCCAGAACTTCGGCTTTCTGGACCGGCGTCATTCCGCCACGGCCGCCGAGGACATCATGGAGGAATATCAGGTGGTGGCCGACGGGCTTCATGCCACGGCCGGATCCCTCTCCGGCGGCAATCTTCAGAAAATGGTGCTCGGCCGCGAGTTCTTCCGGGAACCGAGTCTCATCGTGGCCGAAAATCCCACGCAGGGACTGGACATCGGCGCCATGGAGGAAGTCTGGCGCCGTATTCTGGACGCGCGCGACCATGCGGGCGTGCTGCTCGTGACGAGCGATCTGCGCGAGGCCATGACGCTGGCCGATACCTTCGCCGTCATGTATCGCGGACGTTTCATCGAGGTGTTTCCCCGCAGCGATACGGCGCGGGTGGAGGCCATCGGCCTCATGATGGCGGGCATACGCTTCGGTGAGGATACCGGCGCTGCCGCGCGGGAAGCCTGAGTCTTCCCCGGCAGGGGAAGGGCCGCGTGTCCGGTGCGCCGGGCCGCGGCGGGCGTCGTGTCGCTCATGCGGCGCAAAGGAGACGGGATGAAAAGGAAACTGGACGTGGCCACGGCCGTGCAGGCCGCAGGCATACTCTTTGAACTCAATACCGGTGAAAACGGCGTCCTTGCCATGGCGCGGAAGGCGGGCCTGCCCTGCGCCTCGGACGCGGAAAAGAAAAGGCTCATGCTCGAATGGCGGGCCTACGTCCATGCCGCCGTGCTCTACGGTCTCATGGTGCAGGCCCCCAACGTGGTGGTCGTGGAATATCTGCGCGTCACGCAGGACATGCTCAAAAAGCTGGGCTACACGCCCGAAGAGGCCGAAGCCTTCGTGGACGGCGCGTTCCGCTCCTACGTGGACCCCATGGTCAGAACGAAGACGCAGGAATGTCCGGGCGTGTTCTTCCGCCGCCTCTTGGACAAGGATGTGACCGAAGTGCCCGCCGAGACCGCCGCCATGGTCTCCGGCGTCATGGCCATGATCATGTCGGCCGTGCTGGACAAGCTCGAGCAGTACGAGTTCGGCATAGAATAGACGAAAGGGGGAAGGGGAGAAAACCGGACGGTTTTTCTCTTCTTCCCCGCAGCCTTGCGTATTCCGGGGCGGAGTCCGGGGCGTATTCCGGGGCTGAGTCCGGCTCGGAGTCCGGCGCATGGCGGACTGTTCCGGGCGCCGGGGACGTTTCCCCATGCCGGTCGCGGTCGTGTCCGAAAGGGCACGGCTTTTTTTATGGGCTGGGGACTGTGGTCCGAGGGGGCAGAGAGCCTGAGGCAAGGGGCGGGGGGAGGGCGCGGGTCGCCGGACGTCGTTTTGCGGCAGCGCATGCGGGGGACGGGCGCCGACGTCTGGGGCTGAAACCAAGCGCGGGGGACGGAGTTTTGCGGCAAGGGACGGGGCGGAAGCGGTCCCCGGACGCGGGTTCGGGCGCTGCTCCGTGCGCGTGGACGCGGGTTCGGGTGCGGAAGCGCGGGAGCGTGGGAGCGGGCGCTGCTCTGTGCGCGCGGGCTCGGGTGCGGGCGCGGTCCCCGTGCGGGACGGGAAAGGCGCTGGGGGAATCGGGGATTTTTAATCGGAAAAGGGCCGTCCTTGCGGGCGGCCCTTTGCATGAGTGACACGGCGCGTCGGCGGGAGAAGTTCCGCGCGCCGGTTACCGGTTATTCATAGCGGGGCTTTCTCTTCAGGTGCTTGCGGAACCAGGCGGTGAGCGAGCAGATCACCACGAAGAAGGTGGGAATGAAGAAGATGCCGAGCGAGGTGGCGCACACGGTGCCCCAGAACACGGCCGTGCCCACGGCATGCTGGCTGGCCGCGCCCGCGCCCGAGGCCGACATCATGGGCAGCACGCCCAGACCGAAGGCCAGCGAGGTCATGAGAATGGGGCGCAGACGGATGCGGCAGGCTTCCACGGTGGCGTCGATGAGCGTCCGGCCTTCCGCCTGAAGGTTTCGGGCGAATTCCACGATCAGAATGGCGTTCTTGGACGAGAGGCCCATGACGGCCAGAATACCGACCTGGAAGTACACGTCGTTGGT
>JAXVQY010000082.1:0-4141 GCA_037303805.1 bacterium
CAGCATCCACAACGAGTTGTCGTCAAGCTGCCGGAACAGCTTCCCGTGCTGCGTCGAGTCAAGGCCCGTGGCCCCGGTGCGGGCCGCGGCGTTGGCGAACGTCCCGGCGTAGGGGACATGGACGGCGTCCCCGGTGATGGTTCCATGTTGAATAGGCATACGATCTCCTTAGATGATGGCTTGTACGGTTTGATCGCCGACCATAACGGGCTCGCTTCCGACAACGACGTCCAGCACGACGCCGGATGACGATCCGAGCTGGAAGTCCACGTCAATGGCCTTGCCGTCCATCGGGTTCGACGTGGCCGTGACGGCGAGCCGGTAGACATAGCCGATTTCAAGGTTGCGGACGACATACGCCGGACGGGCCGTGCTTCCGGCCAGCGTCCACGAACTGTCGACGCCGGGACGGCGGTAAAAGACTTTCCAGCGCATGGCATAGCCGCGCCATGACAAGCTCAGGAGGCGCTTTTCCACGCCGTCCTCAACAGTCGAGATGATGGACGCCATGAGCCCGGCGACGCTTTCCCAATCCCCGGCGCCGTCGGTATCCGGCGCGCCGCCCTCGTCCGTGTAGATCGCCTCGTCGTATTCGAGGCAGGACAGCTTGACCGTCATGTCCGAGGCGCGGGACATGGATGTGACGCGGTACCAGCGCACGACGCGATCCAGCGGCCCCACGGCGCAGGAACAGTCCCGGCTCGGGACGTGTCGCCACGGGACGGCAAGCGTGAGCGTGCGGGTAGTCGTCGCCTTGTCCACCGGAGCCAGCGGGACGAATTCCACCAGTTCCCGGCCCGTGCGCGTGTCCTCGCGGTCAATGTGCGAGAGTGCGATTTCATACGCCTTGCCCGGTTCAAGGTGCACGTCGCGGTTCAGGGTGACCGTCGTCGCCGTGGCCGACGCCACCAGCCCCGATTGCGTATTGAGCAAAAGGTCGACCGCGATCTGGACGACGCTGCCGTTGTGCAGGTGGCTGCCGAGGGCCTTGCATCCGAGCGTGTAGCTGCATGTGCGGGTGAGGTACTGGTTGCAGCGGTTCAGGTAGTTCGCCGCCCGGTATGCCGTGTCTTCGTCCCGGCAGGGGTACAGCGTCACGGGCGACACGCGCGGCGGGCGATCCTTGTCCTTCCAAAAGAATGGTCCCGGCGCGAACAAGGTCTGTTTGCCGCGTTTGTCGTCAAACCACGTCACCTCGAAACCGTCGGCGCGGTCTTCAAGGTTCCCCCAGTCCATGCCGAAGGTGCCTTGCTGCACGTCGGCGGACGTGACGAGGAAGGCCGCGTCCGGGAAGTCCTGCGGGCGGTCCGAAAGGCACGTCAGGCGGACGCCCACGCGCTCCAGCGTGAACCGCCCGGCCTGTCCCCAATAGCCCGCCGCCGTCTCAAAGGTCATGGCGGCATCGATATACATGCCGCCCCTGATCTCCTTCCGGTCGCACCAGTCCGCCGCAAGCTCGAACGATTGCAGATCGACGTTGGCCGCAAGCTCCCCGGCACCGTACCGGGCGTTGAGCGCCAGTTCCAGCACGGCATAGGCCGGGTTCGACAGGGGCCGGGCCACGGTCGAACCGTCGGACGCCGGAAGCATGGCGGTATCGCGCCGGGCCGAGCACGTCACTTTGGGGATGGAGCTGGCGAACAGGGCCGTGCCGGGGAGGTGGAAATCGTCGGTGATGACCTCGTGGTAATACTCCCAATATACGTCGGAAATGTAGCGGTCCCCGGTCGGTCCGGATGCGCGCCGGGCGCGGAGCTTGTACGGCTCGGCAACCCGCTCCACCCCGAACTCCTCGTACTTCATGACGGCGGAACGCTTCGCGTCTGAGAGCGTCAGGGTCGCCAGCCCCTTCCACTCGCAGGAGTTTTCCAGACAGTATTGCACCTCGACCGTGACCGTAATCGGATCGAGCGAGCCGGAATCGTTGGCGTAGCCGAGCCCCTGCATGGCATTGATGCCGATGCCGAGCTTGGAAAGCCCTGTGCCGGATAAGGTGAGCGTGTGCCAAGATTCGGAGAGCTTCACGCCCACCGCCGTTTCCTGCACCACCTGCGAGAACTCGGGGATGGACGTTTGCGCGAACGTGCCGAGCCGCTTGGTGATCCGCACGTTGTCGTAATTCGAAGCCGGGTTGCCGTCGATCTTCACGTCGAAGATGTCGTCAAGCGTGCCTTCCGCCACGGCGTACAGCCCGTTGAAATACTGTTTGTCCCCGTCCGTCGAAATATAGGAGCACAACTGGAAGGGTGTTATGTCCGTGACCGTGCCCTGCACGATGGGGATGACTCCGCCCTGCGCCGTGGGGTTGCGCTGCGCCTGCCAGCCGTAGGTGGCGGACTGGTCGAGGGCGTTCTGCCCAAGCCCCTGACCGAGCGAAGGCTTCGGGGCGGGGAACGCGGCGGACATGAGCATGGAGCCGCCGATCATGATGCCGCCCGCCAATGCCGACCCGGCGGCGGTCAGTGTTCCGCCAGCGAAAAAACCTCCCGTACTGAGCGCCGTCCCGCCGATGCTGCCGATCATAAACGGGGCTGAAATAGCCAACGCCACCAACGCCACCATCGCCACGATTTGCAGCGGGTTGGAGCCGCCCCCGCCCCCGGCGGGGATGATGCGCGCGGTCACGGCGTCGCCGGGCAGGAGCACTATGGCATCGGCGGCGGGGACGTCCAGAGCCCGGCCATTGTGCACGATAGCCAGATCGAACCCGTCGTCCAGCACAAAGTCCCGGCGCTCCAGCAGGTCGCCGATCCCCATGCCGGGCGCGACGGGCAGCCACTCCACGCGCACGTCGGCGGGGTTGCATACGTCAAAGGCGGTCGTCAGGCAGACGCGGCCTTCCGTGCGCTGGACATGCTCAGTCATGGCCCACCTCACGGGGAAGCCAGAACCCGGCGGCCATGCGGCGGTACGGCTGCTCGTCGAACCGTGAGACGTGGACGCCCGTGTCCTTCTGGATGTGGACGAAGCGGCAGCCGTCCAGCACCACGCCGAAATGGTTGACGGCTCGGGTGAGGCGCGGGTGCGTCCGCAGGGCGATAAGGCAGCCCATGCGCGGGGCGTCCAGCCGGATGAAGCGTGACAGCATCCGTTCCTGCAGGCTGTTGACGGCGCGGGCCGTGGGCACCGCGGGGGACGCGACGTCCGGGGCCGGGACGCCGAGGATGGACGTCACGGCCATGACCAGCCCCCAACAGTTGTACAGCGGCACGCGGCGCACGGGGCAGCGTTCCCCCCGACCTCCCGTCCTGTACTGCCCGGAGAACACGACGCGCAGGGCCGCGCGCTGTTCCGGCGTCAGCCTAGCTTCCATACAGTGCCCCCTTGCCCACCATCGGGAACCCGCCGAACAGGGATTGCCGCCCGTAGATGTTCCGGCAGGCCGTCAGCGTGTGATCGCATTCGGCGACGTGCGGGCACTCGTCCGGACGCTTCCAGCTGCAATACTGCTGCATGACCTTTCTCATGAGCGGCCATGACCAGATGTTCCGGGCCCCCAGCACGAACTGGATCGTGTCCATCGGCGCGGGGCAAGAAATGCCGCAGTCCACGAAATCGAGCCGCATGGTCGGCTCCGGGTCGTCAAGCAACCCCGTATTCACGACCATGAGCCTGACCTTGGCGTTCAGGCGGCCGTTTTTCTTGCGCCAGTCTTCAAGCTCGTCCACGTACTTGAGCGGGAGGCCGGAAGCGTTGGATACGCTGATCGTGAGCGTGCCCCGGCGGGCGTCCTGCCCGGACTTGAACTCGTCGAAGTCGAACGCCATAGATTGCCAGAGAGGCATGGACAGCGGGCCGAGGTGGCACGCCGCCTTGGCCCGGAAGTCTTCACGGGCGCACAGGCGATAGGCGCCGGGCGGGACGTCGTGCGATTCCTCGACGCGCTGCGTGTAGCTCACGATCTCGGACCATGAGCCGTCGGCTTGCCGGGCATCAAGCCCGACATGCCCGCGCCACTTCCCGAGCACGCACAGCGTCAGCCCCGCGTCCCCGGCTGCGAACTCAAGGGAGTGACCCGGATACGTGAGGTCGCCGTGGACGCTGCCCGTGAGCGGCCACACCCACGATTGCGTGTCCCGCGCGAACCGCAGGGTGACGCCGTTCGGCAGGCCGACATAGATATTCTGGCCCTCAGCGGTCG
>JAXVQY010000083.1:0-4162 GCA_037303805.1 bacterium
GGAGGGGAAGATTTCCTCGAAATTGCTGGGAGAAAGGCGCTGCGATTCGATGAACTTCACCGCAATTTCCTTGCTCACCTGCATGATTTCACGTTCCAGTTTTTCCATTATGAACTCCTGCGGCGAGGCCGCAAGCTGAAGGCAAAAAAACCCGCCTGTGGGGAATGGCCCCGGCCACCGCGGCTGGGAACCGGGCGGGTCAAAAAGACGGGAAGGGGCACCCCCCAGCCTTTTTATGTTGATGAATGTCCGTCCGCGACGCCGCGGAAAAGCGTGTGACGCGGCATCGCGGACGGCGCTTGTCGTCCTTGTCGTCGGTGCCCCGGCAGCGAAGGGCTGCCGTCATGCACCGTTCCGGGATTTAGAACATGTCCTTCAGCAGATCCTCGCCCTGCTGTGCCTGTTCGGCCGCCTGCTGGGCGAGTTCGGGATCGATTTCCCCGTCGAGGGCGTCGAGCCCGTAGCCGGTTCCCGGTTCCGTTCCTTCGATGAAAGGCATGCTCATGCCTCCGGCATCGGCGAACACGATGCCGTCGGGTTTGGGGAAGTCGTCCGGAGGATAGGCCTTCAGCGCTTCCTTGGCATAATAGAGATAGGCGGGCAGCGCGGCACCGGAGCCGGTTTCGCCGCGTCCCATGGGCTGGAGCTGGTCGTAGCCGATATAGGTGGCGGTGACGAGATAGGGGGTCACGCCGATGAACCACGCATCGTTTTCATCATTGGTGGTGCCGGTCTTTCCGCCGATGGGACGGCCCAGCACGCGGGCCTTGCCGCCGGTGCCGAAGTTGACCACGCCTTCCAGCAGCTTGGACATGACGTAGGCGTTCTGCGGCGTGATGGCCTGCACGGATTCGGGCTGACTTTCATAGATGGTGTTTCCCCACGGTCCCTGAATGCTGGTGATGAAGCGCGGAGAACTCACCTTGCCGCCGTTGGCGAACGCCGTGTAGGCCTGTGCCAGATTGAGCGGGGAGACCGCCACGGCACCGAGACTGATGGAGAGCGTGGCGGGGAAGTCGGGCGTGAGGCGCAGGGCCTTGGCGCGGGCGATGATGTGTTCCACTCCCATCTGCTGCGCCACGCGCACGGTGCAGAGATTGCGCGAACGGGCGAGAGCACGGTACAGGGGCATGGGCCCGTCGAACTTTCCGTCGTCGTTGCCGGGGCGCCAGGCCTTCTTCGTCCACTTGTCGATGAGGATGATGGGGGCGTCGAGCAGCATGGATGCGGGCGTGAAGCCGTTGTCCAGGGCCGCGGAATAGACGATGGGCTTGAACGAGGAACCCGGCTGGCGCTGGGCCTGCGTGACGCGGTTGAACTGGGAACCCGAGCTGCCGAAGGAGTAGCCGCCCACCATGGCCACCACGTCGCCGTTCTGCGGTTCGATGGAAACCATGGCGCCCTGCACGTCGGGATACTGCTGAAGACGCAGGGCGATGACCGGCTCATGAGGCCGGACGGCCGTATCCTGAACGCCCTTGGGCGCTTCCACCACGTCCTTGCCCTTTTTCTTCGGAGTCTGCTTTGCGGGCGCGGCGGAGCTCTTGTCGCGCGAGACCCAGATGACGTCGCCGGGCTTGACCACCTTGGTGGCGTCGCGCATGACCACGGCCGTGACGGAACCGGCCACGCGCTTGTTGGGCTTGCGCGCCCAGTTCATGGTGCGCACGTTCACGTATCCGCGCTGCGTCTCGGAAAGAAGCACGTCGGCGCCGGATTTGCTGACGGAGGTGACGAGGGCCAGAGCCCAGCCGTCGTCGTCGAGATCGGCCAGCCGGAAATCCTTCTTCTTGAGGAACTCCGTGTATTCCGAAGGCTCGAGATGCTTGACCGGACCGAGCCAGCCGTGACGCTTGGTGGCGTCTTCCAGACCGTGACGCAGTCCTTCGTTGGCGGCCTTCTGCTGCACGGGATCCATGGCGGTGTGCACGGTGAGGCCGAGTTCGTACACGGCGTCCTCACCGTAGATGCCGAAATCATACCCGTTCTTCTTGCAGTTCTCTTCCGAGAACATCTCCACGAGCAGACGACGCACTTCTTCCAGATACCATGCGCCGTCGGGATTGGAAGAGGGCATGGCCTTGTATTCGAGCTTCTGGTTGATGGCTTCGTCGTATTCGGCGTCGTTGATCCAGCCGAGGTCGCGCAGACGGCGCAGAACATGATGCTGACGGTTCTGGGCGGCTTCGGGATTGCGGTAGGGATTGTAGGCCGAAGGCGACTGACCGAGGCCCGCGATGAGCGCGGCTTCGGCAATGGTGAGATCCCTGGCGTTCTTGGCGAAGTACACGCGCGCCGCGGCCTCCACGCCGTAGGCGTTGTTGCCGAGGAAGATCTGGTTGATGTAGAGGGTGAGGATCTCGTCCTTGCTGAGCTGCTTTTCCAGACGATACGCAAGGATGGCTTCCTTGATCTTGCGCTCGTAGCTCTTTTCGGGGGTGAGCATGAGACGCTTGACCACCTGCTGCGTGATGGTGCTGCCGCCCTGTCTGGTGGAGCCGTGCTGGAAGTTGGCTATGGCCGCACGGATGATGGCCTTGATGTCCACGCCGGGGTGATTGTAGAACTGATCGTCCTCCACGGCGAGGAAGGCCTGCGGCACGAACTTCGGCAGCTGGTCGAGCGTGACGAGAAAACGCCGTTCATGATACAGCTGACCGATGAGGCTGCCGTCGCGGGCCAGCACCGTCGTCACCAGCGGGGGACGGTAGTCGGCTATCTTGCTGAAGCTCGGCAGATCGTCGGATACCCACTGATAGAGCATGTAGCCGCCTGCGGCCGCACCCAGAGCGCCGAGTACGACAAGCGTACCGAAAAGATACAGAATGGTGCCGAAAAAGCCGCGTCTTCTGCGTCCCTTCCTGCGACCTTTCCCTTTCCGGGGATCGTCCAGAGACAGCAGATCGTCATTGTCGGAAGAGGCCTCCGCTTCAGCCCGGGAATTTCTGTGCTTCTTCCCGGTATCGGGGGTGCCGAAGTCGAGCCTGTCCAGTCCGTCGTCGTTGTTCCAGTGTTTATCGCTCATGACCGTAACAAACAGATATCGTTGTAAAAATCCCGCATCCGGCAGGGAAGGCCGGCATGCGTCGGATTATGCCTGACCGAGAAGACGCGCCAGAGCCTCGTTGACCATGGCGGGATTGGCCTTGCCGCGCATTTCCCGCATGACCTGACCGACGAAGAAACTGATGAGCTTCGTCTTGCCGCCCTTGTAGGCTTCCACTTCGGCGGGATTGGCATCCAGCACCTTGCGGACGGCCGCGTCGATGGCGCCGGTGTCGGAGACCTGGACAAGACCGCGTTCCTTGACGAGCGCGGCGGGCATGACGCCGCCCTTCATGAGTTCGGGGAAGATGTCCGCGGCGATCTTGGCGGAGATGGTGCCGTTGCCGATGATGGTGACGAGTTCGGCCACGGCCTCCGGAGAGATCTTGAGCGCGGCGGTGTCGAGGCCGGACTGGTTGATTTCGCGCATCATCATGCCGAGCATGATGTTGGCCACCTTCTTGGGCTGGGTGCAGATGGCGACGGCCTTTTCAAAGAGTCCGGCAAGATGGGGATCGCCGCAGAGCTGGTCGGCATCCTGTTCCGGAAGCTGGAATTCTCCCATGTAGCGGGCCATGCGGGCTTCCGGCAGTTCCGGCTGGGTGGCGGCCCATTCCGCCAGTTCCTCATCGGTGATGACCACGGGAAGCAGGTCGGGATCGGGGAAGTAACGGTAGTCCTGCGCGTCCTCCTTGCTGCGCATGGGCGCGGTAAGGTTGCGGTTCGCGTCGTAGAGGCGGGTTTCCTGTATCACTTCCTCGCCGTCGTCGAGCAGGTCGGACTGGCGGGCGATTTCGAATTCTATGGCGCGCTGAACGTTGCGGAAGGAGTTGAGGTTCTTCAGTTCGGTGCGGGTGCCGAGCTTCGTTTCGCCGCGGGGACGGATGGACACGTTGGCGTCGCAGCGGAAGCAGCCTTCCTCCATGTTGCCGTTGCTGATGCCGAGGCTGATCACCATGGCATGGAGCTTCTTGAGATAGGCCACGGCTTCTTCGGCGCTGCGCAGATCGGGCTCGCTGACGATTTCGATGAGGGGCGTGCCGGCGCGGTTGAGATCCACGTAGCTGAAGTTTTCCCCCTGCGGATGAATGTTCTTGCCCGCGTCGTCTTCCATGTG
>JAXVQY010000084.1:0-2707 GCA_037303805.1 bacterium
GACAGAACGGAACCTATGAATTCAATCTGCTTTCCGGCGTACTCGCGGGAAGCCCCGTCACTGCCGCCATGAAAACCGTTATGCTGCCGACGCCCCCCCTCTCTTCCCGGCTTTCCGTCAATTTCAGCGTGCCGCAGGCCAATCTCGAAGAAATTTCCCAGGCTCTCACCGACCAGGATTTGCTCACAGGCAACGGCGCCATCAATGCCTCCCTGTCGTTCACGACTTCTCGCGGGCTGCCCTCCCTCAACGGCAAGGGAAGCCTGACGTCTTCACAGGTCGAAACCACTTTCAGCATTCTGCCGCCGAACATGCCTCTTACGGGCAGTGTTCTTTCCACCACCAAATTCGACAGGCTTTTCCTTTCCTTCGCCGTGAAGGACGGTCTGCTTTCCGTGGACAAGTTCACTCTTGAAGCACCCAGACTGTCTCTGACGGGAGCAGGCGATATTGATCTGACACAAAAGACCATCAACGCTTCAGGTTCCGTGCAGATGGCAGGCTCCTCTGTCCTTCCCGTCAAGTTGGAAGGTGAGCTCAATGCACCCCGGTATTCGTTGGAAGGAAGCGCCGCAGCAAGCCGCTCCCTTTCCTCAAAAGCCATAGAACTTGACCTCGATCTTCCCCGACAGATTCGCGACATCATAGGCGTGACTCGCTGAACAGCCTCAAGGAGACACCATGGCCCCATCCCCTAAAACAAGCGGTGCTGACAAAAAAGCTGCACAGCTCTTCACGGCCGCGGGCGGTCAGCCGACGCCTCGCAAAAACTTCGTCAAACGACTCCTTCACGGAGAATTTTCTCTGACCATCACCTTCTGGATATTCTGTATTTCCATACCGCTGCTGGCGCATCTGGCCTTCAGCCGTCTCATTTTTCCCGTACTGGATGTCCGTACCTGGTACGGATCCACCGTTTTTCTGCTATGGCCGATTCTGACGGTTCTCTATGCGGGCGTAGCCTGTACGGGTCTGTGGCGCTGCCGCAGTCGTTTTTCCGGCAATCCCCTGTGGCCCAACCTTGCCGGTCTTGCAGCCCTTCTCGGACCCGTCGGAGCCGTCGCCTATGCGGCCATGCTTGCCGGTTCATGGTTCATGCTTGCCAGCGTCTGAGGAACATCATGTCGATAGAACGCGCCAAGGCGCATCTGCGCCGCTGGAACAGAGACGGAGACGTAAAGGAACACCAGCTTTCCAGTGCTACGGTGGAACTTGCAGCCCTGGCTCTCGGAACGGCCCCCTGCCGGATTGCCAAGACTCTTTCCTTTCTCAACAATGAACGCACCATTCTGCTGGTAGCCGCGGGGGACGCCAGAGTTGAAGGAAGCCGGTTCAAAAAAACCTTCGGCGTCAAAAAAGTAAAGATGGTCCCCCTTGAAGACGTGGAAAAACGTACTGGACACGCCGTAGGCGGAGTATGTCCTTTCGGTGTTCCTCCGGAAACGGACGTCTATCTCGATGAATCCCTGCGTCGGTTCCCCACGGTTTTCCCGGCCTGCGGCAGTGCCAACAGCAGCATAGAGCTCACCCCGGACGAACTTGAACAATATTCGGAAGCCAAAGGATGGGTAGATGTCTGCGGAGGCTGGAAGTAATTTTCCCATTTTCTTCTGCCGCCTCTTGACAAAGCAAGGGAAGAAGTCATAGTCAAGCTATCGACAAGAGGCTGTAATATGATGAAAGACGTGACGGACAGAGCTTCTCTCGGCATCAGGATTCTGCTCCTGATGATCTGTTGCGTCCTTTTGATGCCCGCACGAGGTCAGGCCAGCGATAAAAACGAGATGGAGAGCTTCCGCATAGCCTCCCTCACTCTGGCTGTCAGCGGCATCAGCAATCCAGTTTCACAGCTCAAGACCTTTGCCGATTCCGACGGCTCGTCTCTCCGTTCTCCCGGCAAACGCCAGCAGAACTTCTCTTCCGGCATTGACGGCGGGGATACGCCTGCAGCTCTGCCTGCCACGCCCCCGTTGCCCGACTTCTTTCTGTGCGCCCAGGAGCACTTCGAAGTGCATGCCTGTCCGCCGGAGTCGCACGGACTCATTCACTGGTTCTCTCTCGCCCCTCCCGCTTCGCAGAACGTCTAGTTCCGGCCTGTCGCCCTGTTCCACTTCTGTGTGAGTGAAGAACAGGTGTCTTGTCTGCACTTCCGTTCCGAGCGTTTTCACGGCAATACTTTCTGCAAGCGGGATCCCTTACGTGTCCGGCGGCACGTTCAGCCGCAACACGAACACAACACCATCAGGCTTTCTTCCTGCCGTGGTTTCTATTTCCGCTTCCGTGCAGAACGCTTCCGAGAGGTTTTCTCATGCGTTCCCTGCGCTGGCGCTCTTGCGTCACGTTGCTGGTGGCCCTCGCGTGCGCTGCCTGCATTTCCGTCAACTTTATTTCATTACCGCCTGCTGCCGAAACCTGGCTGCCCGATCCCATCCATCTCGGGCTTGACCTGCGTGGAGGCATCAATCTCACGCTCGGTGCCGACATTGATCAGGCCGTTTCCCAGTCTTTGTCCCTTCTGGGGCAGGATATCCGTTCCAGCGCCAACGATGCGGGAATAAGGACCCGCCACCTCCGTCATGCCGACGGTCGAACGCTGGAATTCGTGCCGCTCAAACACGAGGGAATCGAACAACTCTCCAACCTGCTGCGCGACCGCTTCGGACAGATGGCAGTCGGGTCTGCCATCTCGTCCGGATCCGGGGAAAAA
>JAXVQY010000085.1:0-4177 GCA_037303805.1 bacterium
TAGACATAGCCCAGACCGGTCTGTCTGGCAAGATGCTCATAGTGCCCGGAGGTTCCGCGCGACGCAAGGCCGATGCTCTGGGCCCGGCCGGTGCGGAGGCGGTACGCCGCTTCGTGAAGGAGGGGGGACGTTATCTCGGATTCTGCGGGGGGGCGGGACTGGCCCTTGCCGACGGACTCGGCCTCTGCCCATGGAACCGGGACGGCATGCCGGACCGTCTTCAGCATCTTGTTTCCGGGCATCTTTCCTGCTCTCTTACCGCGGACAATGAACTTATCCCCGGCTCTCTGGCCGGGAAGGATGTCCTTCTCCCCGTATGGTGGCCCGGTCGCTTCAACGAACCGGACGAACCCGGCCCGGTGGAAGTACTCGCACGCTACCACGCGCCCGGCCCCGATCTGTATGTCGCCGACATGCCTTTTTCCTCCATGCCCGCCGACATTCTGACCGAGTGGGATGCCATGTACGGCGTCAGGCTTCGGCCTTCGATTCTCGACGGCCGTCCCTGCGCGGTAGCAGGAACATACGGCAAAGGAACATGGCTTCTGAGCTACAGTCATCTGGAAACGCCGTCCGGTGCCTTTCCCGGCTCAGAGCAGGCAGGCAGCTGGCTTGTTCACATTCTTCGCCGCTGGTGCGACGAAACACTGGACTTGTCGAAGCTCCCGCCTCTGGATTTCCGCGCCCTGCCCGTACGCTGGGAAGACGACGTCCTTCTTGAAGCGCGTGTCTCGCTCGATGCCCTGCTCGGTCTTGCCGGAGAACTCGGTCTGCTCTTTCCCCGCAATTCCTGGCTGCTCGGCTGGCGTTCCGGTGTCCCCGGTGCGCAGTTCAACAGTCTGAATGCAGCCCTTTCCACCACGCTCAGTCTCACTCCGGACAAAAACCGTCTCCGTCTCTGGAACGAACGTCGGAACGAATTTGAAAACGCTTTTTCTCTGTTCTTTCAGGGAGCCAGAAGCTGGCTTCTTGCCAGACGCCTTGCCGATACGCTGGCCGATTCCGCACCGGGCATGCTTCCGCGGGAGCTTCTCGTAGATCAGCGCCGGGCGCTGTTCGGCTCCCCCATGTTCGGCGGAGGCCTCAGCGAACAACTTCTCGACATGCTGGAAGAACTGGTCTGACACAAAAGGCTTTCCATCCGGATCCGATACCGCCGCTCAGGCCTCCCTGCATGATTTCCGTACCGCTGCCCATAAAAAACCGCCTGATCTCATACGAGAAAAGGCGGAACTGTCAGCAAAACGTAACGGCGGAACACGGCATCCCGTCCGACGGCAAGACATCTTTTCCTATGATTTTCCCCGCCTGAGGCAGCATCCTACGAGGGCAAGTCCGGCGGCCACGGCCGCAAGTGCGGCCCAGAAAAGCGCCTTCACATCGCGGGCAAGCACATATCCCCACAGACCGGTATGAACGCCGCCTCTTCCGTCCACAAGCTGCACGGGAAAGAGCTCGGAATATATCCACATGGTAAGGAGACCGCCTGCACCGATAAGAAAAACAAGAACTCCGGCGGCAAGTGCGATATGACGAGCTGCGGAACTCGCAGGGGCGGGGGCGGGAGCCCTCTCCGTCTTCTCCTCAACCGGGCTTTCCACGGGTACCGGATCTGCGGTCTCGGCAGAGGTATCGGACAATTCGACCTGATCCCTCAGCAAGTAATCAAGACTTACCCCCAGGGTATCGGCAAGTTCCACCAGACGATCCAGATCGGGAGCCGAAAGACCGGTCTCCCATTTCGTGACGGACTGGCGGGAAACACCCATGCGCTGGGCAAGCTCCTCCTGTGAAAGCCCCAGAGCCTTGCGTCTGGCCTGTATTTTTCCGTATAGCTGGAGATCTTTCCTCATTGGCTTCCATGGGCTGACAACATTCCTGATCCGGGGCGGCACACGTCCGCGGCCCGTTTCCGGCCGAACGGCGCTGTTTCCGAAGCAGACAACTTCTGAACATCGGCAGCGCCGAAACAGCGACACCGACCGCCTGCCGGAAAACACCTCTTATACCTGAGCGCAGGCGTCCGCTTCTTCCTCTTACGGATCGACTATCTCTGAATATCCGCGAACGAGTCCGCTCGACAAGCTGCCTCCCCGCCAGCCATGAGTCACCGTCGTCAATCAAAACGTGGCCGGGCGCACGGCAGATCGTTCACCAGGCGGATCCGGCCACGAGACATCATCTACTTGAGGCGATCCATGGCCTTGTCGTAGAAGACACAGAGGGCATCAATATCCTGCTTCTGCTGCAGCTGAAGCAGCTCAGGCTGAAGTTCCTGCATCGCCTTTGCGTACTTTTCAGGATCCTTCTGAGAAACTTCCTGAATGGTCTGGGCAAAGGCAGTGGCCTTCTGCTGTGCTTCTTCCGCACTGCATCCGGCTTCGGCGAAAGAGGCAAAACCGAGGGTCAGGGCCAGAGCCGCGCAAGCGGCCAACATCGTCCGGTTCATAAGGAACTCCTGTGGTTTTATGGCGTATTGCCGGGTTTGACGGCAGGCTCGCTCTCGCAACCTGTCGATGGCAGCGCTTCAAAAACTTGGAAACAACAGCCACCTTCCGCCTGTCCCGAAAGGGAAAGGCCTCATGGCGCCAGGCCGCCGTGAATGACGGTCAACCTTTAACGCCTTAGTCTGGCAGACTCCACCAACCGGAAGTTTCCTTTACGGCAACCATCAGGTTCATATTTGTTATTTCAATAAATTAGCATAAAATATTTTCGTTTGTCACGTCATTTCGGCAACCTTCGGTTGCGGGAAACAACAGGTTGCCCAGGGCCTCAGACAGGTCAAGACATCAAAAAAACAGCTAAAGAAAAACATGCGGACGGCATGTTCCGCACGGCGACATGACCTTTCAGACGCACGAACAGTTTCCTGAAAAAGCCCCCCTGTGCAAGAGGCGAACCATCAAAATATTCAATGAAAAAGCAGGAACGACCTCACATCATAAAAAAGGGGACACGCGTGTCCCACGTATGCATCCGCCCCGGACGCGGTGCAGAAACCCATAAAAAAAGCGGGGCCGAAGCCCCGCTTTTCCGGCGGTAAAAGAAGACAACTACATATCTATGCCCATCCAGGTTTTGGCAGCCCAGCCGATAAAGAAAGAGATGGCCGCCACCCCGAAGCTGATGGAAAGCATTTCCAGAAACTGGGGACGGAAAGGCTCACGCCGCACCACGGCGACAAAGAAGGTAAACAGACAAATAATGCATGCGGCGTTGAACAGGCAGAACAGCAGTGCCAGATACGGCGACGTGAACACGCCGTAGGGAAGCAGCAGAAGCGCAACGGTTATCATGTAGGCAATGCCGGTATACACGGCGGCCTTGAGCGGATGCTTTTCCCCGGGTTCTGCCTTTTTGGAAAGATACTCGGAGGCAGCCATGGAAAGCGTGGCCGACACACCGGTGATGAATCCGGCAAGGCCCACGGTGGCATTGCTGCCGAGCGCCAGAGTGAAGCCCGCCAGCGCACCGGTGAGTTCCACCAGAGCATCATTGAGACCAAGCACCATGCTGCCTATGTATTTCAGACGTTCCTCATCCACCATTTCGGCCAGCCTGCGTTCGTGAACCTCCTCTTCCTCCATGATGCCCTTGGCCTCCGGCACATCCTCGACCAGTCCGGCATAGCGCTTTCCCGCACCGTCTTCACCGGACTCCAGAAGATTGATGACGAAGGTAAGTCCGAAAATCCATCCCAGCACGCAATAGAAAAATACCTTGAGACGTCGGGCTTCCGCCTTCTTTCCCGTATAGCGCCCCCAGACTTCACAGTGTCTCGACTCATCGACGGCCATGCGGCGAAGCACCTCGCCGTTCTCTCCGCCCACACGCCGGGCAAGTATGGTGTAAATTTCACTGTCCGTCTTTTCGTTAATCTGCATCTCTTCCAGCAGGCGCAGCGTATCTTCCCTCATAACTCTCCTCCCGGGTTCTTTCGACCCTTATTTTCTGTAAAGGTGATACGCCAAGCGTCATTCCCTGGCAACGGCGGGTCTGCCTGAAAAAACTCGGCATTTCCTGCGTTCCGGTCTGCCGGAAAACAATGTGTTTGCATCGCTTCCGTCCGGCGTCACGGCAGCCCCGTACATACAATATCCTTCCTGAAACTCCTGACGGATAAAAGGGGCCCCACCGGCATAGCCGGTGGTTCCTCTTGTGCGCCTGTAAGGCT
>JAXVQY010000086.1:0-4198 GCA_037303805.1 bacterium
TGCTTCCGTATTTGCAGCATATCTCATGCATCGTCCGTGTGCGCTGCATGAACAAAACGCCATTGCCGGAGCAGCCAACCGCATCCTGGGAAAACTCGTACGCCGCGTATGTCTCTCGTGGAACCAACCCGCCGTCGGAGCAAGTTTCCCGGCCGATCGCTGCATTCTTACCGGGAATCCCATACGTTCCGACATAGCGGCACTAGGCGCGAGTCATCATCACAGAGAGGGATCTCCCAAACTTCTTGTGATGGGCGGGTCTCAAGGCGCTCGAGCCATCAACAACATAGTTATTTCCATGCTGCCGGAACTGCGTTCCGCAGGCATAGAAATTCTGCATCAGACCGGAGCACACGAATACGAAAACGTGCGCCTCCGCTATCTGGAAGCCGGACTTTCGGTCGAAGAGACCGACGCCATCGTGCACCCATTCATTCATGATATGGCAAAAGCCTACGCCGAAAGCGATCTTGCCCTGTGCCGGGCAGGAGCCACTTCCATGGCCGAGCTTGCGGCCACGGGAACTCCGGCAGTCTTCATTCCCTTCCCGTTCGCCGCTCATGATCATCAGACAAGCAACGCCCGTGCCATGCAGGATGCAGGCGGGGGCATTCTTCTTCCTCAGAAGGAAGCGGAACGCATGGCTGCTGAAGGAAAACTGGCTCCCATGCTCATTGCTCTTCTGAAAGATAAAGAACGCCTTGCCGCCATGCGTAAAGGCGCGCTGTCTCTTGCCCGTCCTGACGCGGCCGACGCCGTGGCCAAGGAACGTCTTACCCTCGCGGGCGACACCTCCAAATAATCTCCGAGTTTCTCATGAACAACAAGATTCGTGCCATACACATGGTGGGCATCGGCGGTTCCGGCATGAGCGGCATTGCCGAAGTACTTCTCAATCTGGGCTACAGCGTCCACGGCTCCGACCTCTCCAACAGCGCTACCGTACAGCGTCTGCGTGGACTCGGCGCCGTCATTCATCTCGGTCACGCTGCCGAAAACCTGGGAGATGCACAGGTCGTAGTACGTTCCTCAGCCGTTTCCGACTACAATCCCGAAGTACAGGCTGCCCGCGAACGAGGAATTCCCGTCATTCCCCGTGCGGAAATGCTGGCAGAGCTCATGCGCCTGCGCACCGGTATCGCCGTGGCGGGTACGCACGGCAAAACCACCACGACGTCTCTTACCGCGGCCATATTCGATGCCGCCGGACTGGACCCGACCGTCATTATCGGTGGCCTTCTCAATGCCTACCGGGCCAACGGTCATCTCGGACAGGGAGAATATCTCATTGCCGAATCCGATGAATCCGACGGTTCCTTCCTTTGTCTTTTCCCCATCATCAACGTGGTCACCAATGTAGATTATGACCATATTGATCATTACGGTACACAAGAGGCCATTGACGACGCTTTCGTCGCCTTCATGAACAAAGTCCCCTTCTACGGGATGAACGTCATCTGTTCCGACGATCCCGGAGTACGCCGACTCATTCCCCGCATCAAACGCCCCTTCGTTACCTACGGTTTCGGCCGGGACTGTCGTATCCGGGGTGAAATCATTGAATGCGGAGCAAGCAACCGTTTCAATGTATGGCTGCGAAATCGCGGTGGACAGGAAAAGAAACTTCTTGAGAATGTCACGCTCTCACAGCCCGGACGCCACAATATTCTGAACGCTCTTGCCGCTATAGGCGTAGCCCTTCAGGCCGGAATTTCTCCGGAAAAATGCGCGGAAGGTCTTGCATCCTTCTCCGGTGTCGGTCGCCGCTTCGAGCTCAAAGGTGAAAAAAACGGCATCACCGTCATCGATGACTACGGTCATCATCCCACGGAAATTCAAGCCACCATCCGTACTGCACGGCAAGTATTTCCCGGCCGCCGTCTCGTCATGGTATTCCAGCCTCACCGCTTCAGCCGCACTCAGGCCTTGTTCGGTGAATTCTGCCAGACCTTCGGTGATGTGGACAAACTGTACCTTACAGAAATTTACCCTGCGAGCGAAGCTCCCATTCCCGGGGTCAACGGCGTGAACCTCGCACTCGGCATACGTCAGTTTTCCAAAACCGACGTATGCTACAAGCCGAATTTTGACGAAGTGGTGGAAGCTCTCAAAACAGAACTGCGTCCCGGCGATGTGCTCATCACCCAAGGGGCCGGCAGCGTGACCACCGTCGGCCCCAGAGTCCTGGAGAACATGGCGTGAAAATCATCGACAGACCTGCCCTCGCCCCGCTCACGACTCTCGGACTCGGCGGTCGTGCGCTTGCGGAAATCCGCCTCGACAGTCCGGAAGACTGTCTTCATCTCTCCGAAATCCTATCCGATCTCGGAGGGGCTGTGCGTATACTCGGGGGCGGGAGCAATCTGCTCGTTCATGACGGCGATCTGCCTTTTACCGTCTTACGTCCGTTGTTCGGGGCCAAGACCACGGACGGCCGTGCCGCCGAACCGGACATCATCGGGGAGGAAGACGGACCGGACGGCAGATGCCTCCTCATTCGTGCAGGAGCGGGCATGCGCGTACCGCATCTTCTGAGCTGGTGCGCTGCGCACGATCTCGCAGGGTTGGAAGGGCTGGTAGGTGTGCCCGGACGTCTCGGCGGCGCCGTTGCCATGAATGCCGGGGCGTACGGATGCAGTACTGCACCACTTCTGCACTCTCTTGATGTATTTACACCGGAGCGAGGTCTGCATACCCTCCTCCCCAGGGACTGGAATGCATACTACAGACATTTTGTCCTCATACCTCCGTGCTCACGGTATTTGAGCGTCTCTGCCGTGCTGTCGTTACGCATGGCCCCTCCAGGCAGTGTACGCAAAACCATGAAGGAAAACTTTCTGAAGAAAAAAAGCGGTCAGCCCGTACATGAACACACGGCCGGCTGCGTATTTCAAAACCCTGAAGGCTACTCTGCCGGTCGCTTACTGGATGAAGCGGGTATGAAAGGTAGAAGAGTCGGGGCCATGTATTTTTCTCCCATGCATGCGAACTTTCTTGTTCACGACACGAAATGCGGCATTCCAGGAACCTGTGCCGATGCTCTTGTCCTCATTGAGGAGGCTCGCCGAGTCGTATACGAAAAATTCGGTATACAGCTTAACCTGGAAGTAAAGGAGTGGTCGGCATGTCCCTGCTGAACGGCAACCGCTCCCGTCGCAATTCCTACGCTCAAAGAAAAAAAAGCGTGACGGAACCTCCTCTCCGACAAAGGAAATCCGGCGGAAACCGCAGAAAAACCTCGGATCAGGGAAGAAAGACAAAGCGTAAAGCCAAACTGCATCTTCCCTCCGTCCACATCAGTGCCCGAGGATTCCTGCTGCTTCTGCGCTGGAGTCTTGCTCTTTCTCTGGTAGGACTGTTCTTCTTCGGGGCCTGGCTCGGGCTCATCAAGGCATACAATTTCTGTACTACCAGTGATTACTTTGCCATAACCAGCATAACCGTTACCGGTAATTCTCAGGTCAAGACGGAAGACATTCTCAATGCATGTGGTCTGCGCAAGGGGGAAAACAGCCTTCTCGTCAATGTTCATGAAGCAGAACAGAAGCTTGTAGACAATCCCTGGATCGAAAATGTGTCCATCCGACGCGAACTGCCCGGCAGATTCACCATCACCGTCAAGGAACGAGTCCCGCTGTTCTGTGCACGCAAAGACAATACCCTCTGCTATATCAACGCCAAAGGTGAAATCATCGCCCCTGTGTCCACCAGCAATTTCCGATCACTTCCCGTGCTGGAAATCGGCCCGGGAGGGGACGAAGCTCTCCCTATGGTCGCTGAGTTTGTGGAAGAATTTAAACATGCAGGCTTTCCCTTTGACATCTCCCAGATTTCGTGGATACGATTGAGCGCAGGCGGAGGCTTTGAACTCTACTGGGAAACACGCCGACTCCGCCTGAGCATCGGCGTTGAAAACTGGAAAGATAACCTCAGACGCATTGCTTCTGTAGTTACGGATATTGAAAAAAGGAAGGAAACCGTCATGGTCACCAGCATTCGCGCGGCCGACGGCCAGGTGTGGATGACAAAGGCCACAGAACAGGAATAGCACCGCTTTCATCCGTGAAAATACGCGGGGGGCATAAGTGCCCGCGACGCCTTGCGGCAGACTGGTTATCCGGCAAAAAAATGCTGGACAATTCATCATTTTTGTGCTGCTTTTTTCAAGTCTATATTTAACAAGGCATCTCCTTTCACA
>JAXVQY010000087.1:0-4202 GCA_037303805.1 bacterium
GCCTTACAGGCGCACAAGAGGAACCACCGGCTATGCCGGTGGGGCCCCTTTTTTAAGGCCGAAAACTCTCCGCTATGCGGGGAGTTCCCAAAAGGAGAAGTCTTTAAATAAGTTAAAAAGAGGGTTCCTTTGTGAGATAACAAGTTGTCTCGACGCAAAATCCATACACAAATGACCCCAATGATGAATGACCAGAATTAAAACCATACCCGGAAGAATACAGTAATTTTTGATACTATATCATAACCATTTATACCCACGCATCTTCATGATAACCTGCTTCCAGCAGGACACGCATAGGCCATTCTCCGGCATACACTTCAGTGACGCCCATATCCGTGACTTCATGGCCAACTACCGTCTGCACCATGTTCAAGGGCACACGGGCTTCCTTGAGCAGATATTCCACGACGGTATGTCTGAAGCTGTGGAAAGTCTTTGAGCTGGTTTCGCCTTCCTGTCCTCCGACGCCTACAGCGCGACGATAACGGGTGAACCAGTGGATGATTCCTGCGCTGAACTGTACGGAGCTGAGATTCACGGTATGGAGGCGTTCCTGCATATCGGGGAAGAGCAGAGTAGAGGACCACTTGTTTTGGGGGATTTCGACGCGTCTGTTTTCCACGAACTCCTTGAGTCCTGCTTCTTCCCACAACCAGCGATGAATGGGCACGGTTCTGATGCCTGCCAGTGTTTTGACGTGCTTGCTGAACAGGGCAGAGCCTCCATTTTCATTGATGGAGAAGCAGGTCACGCCGTCGATGTCCTTGATGTCGGCAATATGCAGCTGGCAGATTTCCTCGACTCTCATGCCTGTATAGAGCGCAATCCACGGAGCCCAGAACTTGGTCGGCTTTCCTTCCGTAGCTTTCAGATAACCGGCTCTGTCACTGAAGAGCGCGTGCAGTTCGTCATGAGTGAATCCGGTTCTCTTGGTTCCTTTGCGGCGGATATCTTTGTTGGTCATAGCTGGAGGAAAACCGGAGTTCAGATATCTGGCCTGAATTTTGCCCTGATATTCCAGCTCACACCAGTTGATGAAGCTTCGGACGTTGATCTGTCTCACCTGCATGGTCTTGAGGCTCAGCAGACGATCCACCTTGCCATCTCTCCCCAGGTCCGCCAGCTTCAGCCATGACAGTCCCTTATATTCGCTTTTGCCGTTTACTCTAAAGGGGAGATTTTTCAGCGTGTCATGGTAGCGCCGGATATGCTCGCGGGTAAGGTTCAACAGAGAGATGTCCTTTCCATGCTCCAGTTCTTTGATGATGCCCGCAAACTGTCTGATCTGGGGCGGGATATCCTTGATGCTTCCTTTCGACCAGGTAAGGGATTTGGCAGAGATATAGGCTTCCGCCGCTTCTGAGACGGTGGGAAGTCTTTTGACTCGCCTGTGACTGCTAGAAGCGCTTTTTCGCGATTCCGAACTCGCAGGCTCGGATGTTGCTCTGAACGTCTTCGGAGCAGCCTCTGAGCGCGTGGTGGAAGTTGGCATGGGGCTGACTTCCACCCGCAATACGGGAGTACTGGAGATCGCTTTCTGAGTTCTTTTTTCAGGCGCGTTTTTCTTTTCTCCCGCATCCAATCCCGCCCCGGCCTCCTTCATGAATTTCGGCAGAGACAGAGTAAGAGCAGCAGGGGAAAGGTCTTCTTCACAGGCCGCAGTGAACCAGAACGTATCCAGCTTTCTCACGAATCCACTTAAAAATTCAGTATGTTGCATAGAAGTACCGTGCACAAGCTGTATCCTTCCCGACTGAATCTCCTCCACCAGGGCAAAAAATGTCTGGGCAGCCACAGAGAGCCGGACTGCCTTGGAGCGGGCAGTTCGGCTTTTCATACCATCCAGAGAGCGGCGGATTTCAGTTTTTCCCAGAAGAGAACGCAAGTGATTCGGCACAGTTATTCTAAAATACCTGATGCCGCGATGATGAGAAAGGTAGGTCTTGTACTTCGAAAGGTACCGGGAGTGAGAAGCTGTTCCGGGGATATTCAGCGGCTCTAAGTCATTCATAGCTCGTACTCAAAACGTATCCAGAAGGTGTATCCAGTACGAACGAGCCGCAATTAAAAGAAAAACCCGCTGTAAAAACAGCGGGTTGTAAATATCTGGCGGAGAGGAAGAGATTTGAACTCTTGGTACCTTTCGGGTACACACGATTTCCAATCGTGCTCCTTAAGCCGGGCTCGGAAACCTCTCCGCGGCGGGAGATTTTCTAGTATAGAAAGGCCGTGAACGTCAAGTCTCTTTGTTTATTTGAAAAATTAAATAAAAATAAATAGATATAACCTGACAAAAATTATGGCTCAAAGTTTTTTCTGCTGATTTTGCCTCGGATAAGAAACATTTTGCCCACAAATCGACCTTACAAAACTCCGACCAAAACGGATGAAAAACGCTGAAAACAGAGTTCTTCACCAATCAATCACCAATGAAATCACCAATCGGTTTGGGCCGAAAACGGGAAGGATTTAAATAAAAAAAGCGGGCGAAGGGGGAAGCCCCTTGCCCGTATTTCTTCACTGATACACCACGGTTTCTTGAACTGGTCTGGCCTTCAGAAGTCTCTGGGTAATGTCCTCAAATTTTTCTGCTGCATTTCGGTCCACCTGAAGTTCGTGCAGGTAGATTTCTGTTGTTCGTATGGACTTGTGCCCGAGAATGAGCTGTGCCCTGCGGGCGTCGTCAAAGTCCGTTGCCACGAAGTGGCGCAGGGCATGGGCTGTGAATGGCGGCACTGCCGCCCGCCGACAGAGCCTGTCCATGAGGAATTTTATGATCTTGCTGCCCCGTGTATAGGGTGCGTGGGTTTCCGGGTTGGTGAAAACATGAGTATCTTCGGGATGCCGTTGCTGAAATCGTCGGGAGAGAACGGCATGGAGAGTTTTCGACATGGCGATTTTTCTCGGTTCCATGTTGCCGCCCCGTCGTTTGCAGGTCCACAGCACGACGTATCTGTGGTCGAGGTTGACGTCCCTCCACGTCAGATTACGGATTTCTGAAATACGGCCGGCGGTGTGCAGCAGGCAGAGTAGAAAGTCCTTTTCAAAGCCGTCTTCTGCAACATTCAGCACGACTCTGACATCAGCGGCAGGAGGGACATACCGCTCTGTTTTCTGAACAGGGAAGGAATCCACCTGCTGGACCGGATTACCCGAGCATTCTCCTTCCTTTAGAGCCCAGGACCACAGAGAAGACAGGATGATCTTGTACTTGTTTGCAGACTTGCTGCTTATGCTGTCGGCAACGGATTCAATGAAGCTGTTGATCTGGGACTGGCTGATATCCCTAAAAGAGCAATCCGGGCCAAGATAGTCTATCAGATGCCTGTATACGGTTTTCTTGTATGAGACGGTATTCGGCTTCAGTCGTTTTTCGCAGTACAGAATGTAGCGGGTACAGACATCACACAAAGCCGAGCCGATGGGCTTCGGCCCTGAGGTCAACATCTCCATCTCCCAGGCTTTCGCTTCCCGTTTGGTCGTGAAGCCTGATTTGCGGCCGATGCGCACGCCATCCCGATACAGATCGGCGGTCCATCTGACGCCGTTTTGAGTACGATACTTCCAGATTGCCATCTTCATATCCTTCGGCTCGGATGGGGCCATCCTGCCAGTAGAATCGGTAGGAACGAAGGGTAGAGCCCTGTCCTATTTTTTCGTGCTTCCAGCTCCTCCACTTTTTGCGGAAGGTATCTTCGCTTATGCGAAGGCGGGCACACATTTCTTTGGGTGTCAGAATTTCCATCAGGACTCCTTTTGTCACCGTGAAAATCATGCTGGACTTTCGGGATAAAAAAGCCCCGCCTGATTTTTCAGGTGGGGCGATATGAGGATATCTGCGAAAGGGAGCTAGTCTTTCAGCAGTCGCAGGTATTCTTTTTGAGCTTCAATCTGGCAGCGGCAGATGAACAGGATGAAAGGCATCATGTGCCGGTGGGACGTTTCCA
Source organism: bacterium (assembly GCA_037303805.1). Classification (GTDB taxonomy): domain Bacteria; phylum Desulfobacterota; class Desulfovibrionia; order Desulfovibrionales; family Desulfovibrionaceae; genus Mailhella. The sequence continues at coordinate 3,951 of JAXVQY010000087.1, forward strand.
GAGTCTCGATGTATTCCGAGCGGAGTACAGGGGGAATGACGGTGACCAGATGACCGCTCTGGAGCAGCGCCAGATTCATGAGCAGCCTTGCTACTCGGCCGTTGCCGTCAACAAAAGGATGGATGGCCACAAGCCGCTGGTGAAGGCGAGCTGCGTATTCGACCGGATGGTATTGTTCCCTCCATCGCGGAGCCTGTCCCACAAATTTCCGAGTCCCGAAGAAGTTCCGACTCTCATGAAGGAATTCGTGGA
>JAXVQY010000088.1:0-4217 GCA_037303805.1 bacterium
TCATTGCGTTCCCCAAGAATCAGAAGGCCGCCTGCCTGCTTACCGAAGCTCCGTCTCCTGTGGACAACAAGCAGTTGCGTGAACTGGGCATCCGACTGCGTGAAAAGGCGGCTCCCGCTCCCAGCAATTCCGCGGAGTAAAACATGCTTCGTCCTGTTCTTCAGTATCCTGATCCGCTGCTCGCCAAGGTCAGTGAACCTGTGGCCGAGATAAACGATGAAATCCGTGCTCTCGCGCAGGATATGCTCGACACGCTTACCACCGTGGGCGGCGTGGGCATTGCCGCGCCTCAGATCGGCGTACTCAAGCGCGTGGTGGTCATCGACGTGTCACAGGAAAAGAACGACCCTGATCTTCCTCAGGATTTCCGGGTGTTCATCAATCCCGTGGTGACCGTGCTTGATCCCAAGGGGCACGAGGAAAACGAAGGCTGCCTTTCCGTGCCTGATCTGCGTGCCAAGGTGAGGCGTCCCCGCCGCGTGGCTCTCGATGCTCTCGACCTGGACGGCAAGCCCGTTCATATCGAAGGCGAGGGATATTACGGCGCCTGCATGCAGCATGAGACCGATCATCTCAATGGCAAGCTCTTCATTGACTATCTGAGCTATCTGAAGCGTTCTCTTTACGACAAGAAGATAAGAAAGGGCAGAAAGTAGGCACCGATCGTTCTTTCCTGCCGTTTGAAGTAAAGGCCCGGGTTTTGCCCGGGCCTTTTCGTCTCCCGGTATGGAGATGACCGGTCTTCAGGGGCCTTGTTGCTTCCTGCGGAATCTGGACGCGGACGAGGATAGATCGTACAGTGGCCTGACCGTTCGTGAAGGAAGTTTTCCTCTTGCAGGAGCAGTTACGGGCGGACAACATCATTAAAAATACAAAACAGGGAACAACGGTTGATGCCGGGGCTCTGTTTACTGTCATGGAGCCGACATGTCGAAACTGCGCATTGTGTTCATGGGAACGCCGGATTTTGCGGCGGTCATTCTGAAGGCTGTGGCGGCCTGGGAAGGCGGCGAAGTCGTGGCCGTCTACACGCAGCCCGATCGTCCTGCCGGACGGGGAAAGAAGCTGAAGGCTTCCGCCACCAAGGAACTGGCTCTGGAACTCGGACTGCCTGTGTATCAGCCCCGAAATTTCCGGGACGATGCCGATGTTCAGGCGCTTGCCGAACTGCATCCCGATGTGCTTGTGGTGGCAGCCTATGGTCTGCTTCTGCCTCAGCGTGTGCTCGATATTCCCACCATGGGACCGTACAACGTTCACGGATCTCTTCTTCCGCAATACCGGGGGGCCGCGCCCATACAGCGCGCCGTGATGAACGGCGACACCATTTCCGGCGTGACCATCATGAAAATGGAGGCCGGACTTGATTCCGGTCCCGTGCTTCTGCAGCAGGCTGTGAGCATAGAGCCGGAGGATACCGCCGGAACCTTGTTCGACACACTGGCGGAACACGGCGCGAAGCTCATGGTCGGTGCGCTCGGCATGATCGCCGAGGGTCGGGCGGCATTTGTTCCTCAGAATGAGGAGCTCGTGACCCATGCGGCCAAGATCACCGTAGCTGAGGAATACATTGACTGGTCCAAGGATGCGAAGGTCATCCACAACATTATTCGTGGGCTCACTCCTGCACCCGGCGCCAAGAGTGTGCTTCATATCGAGGGACGCGAGCCCGTCATGCTTCGTCTGGAGCCGGGACAGCCCGTCGATGACACTGCGGAGGCCGCTCCCGGCACGCTTGTGGGAATGGACGGCGACGCACTGCTCGTGGCCTGCGGATCAGGCTCGTATCGCATCACGCGACTGCGCCCGGCGGGAAAGTCCACCATGAGTGCGGCGGACTTTCGCAACGGGCGTCTGCGGGATCTGCCTGAGCCTTACGGTGTGCTTCGAGGAAAAAGCGAGTAGGGCGGGATGTCGTCGGGTGCGGGGAAGACGTTTTTCCACCGACGGGCTTGCCGCTGATTACCGGGGGCGGTTCTCCGTTTCTTGAATCATGCCGAAAATCGGGAAAACGCACCAGAATTCATTTTAAGACACGAATATGCCGCAGCGTGATCCGATGGTCGAAAAAAGAAAAAAAATGCCTCAAAAACAGACTGTTTCTGCCGCCCGTCAGGGCGCTCTTGAACTTCTGCATCAGCTCTTCCGGCATCCGGAGGATTCAACACCTCTGCCGGTCATGATTGCACGGCATGCTCAATCCGTTTCTCTGGATACACGGGACACGGCATTGCTGTCCGAGCTGGTGTACGGAGTGCTTCGCCGTCATGCTTCACTGGATGCCGCCCTTGCCGCTTTTCTGAAAAGGCCCGAAGCGCTGTCGTTTCAGGTACGTATGCTTCTTCGCCTCGGGGCCTATGAAATTCTGTTCATGGACGGTATTCCGGCCCGGGCCACGGTGAATGAACTGGTCAATCTGGCGAGGCGTCGTTTCGGTCAGGGGCTGGGGGGACTGGTCAACGGGGTTCTTCGCGCCGTGGATCGGGAATCCGAAGAGCTTCGTTCCGTCTTGCATCAGGAGGAAGAGGCGCTCACGAACGCATCTCTCGATGCGGAGGGCATGGCCAGGGCGGCGTCTCTGCCTCTCTGGCTCACCGTAATGTGGGAGAAGCAGTACGGCCGCAAACAGGCCTGCCTGATGGCGGCGAACACGCTGGGACATCCCGTCCCCTGCTGGCGTGCCAATCTGTCCAGAGCCTGGGGCGAAATGCTCGTGCAGCACTGGATCGAACGCGGATACGTCCCTGTGGGGCAGGGCGGCTTTTCCGCACAGGGACTGGACAGAAACAGGGCGGAAGCGGCAAAGGAGCAGGGGCTTCTGGAGACCTTTGAAAAGCAGGGAAATCTGACCCGTCAGGGGGCAACGTCACAGCTTCTTGTCGAGTATCTGGCTGCGTGGATTCATGCCCGTGAAGGACTTGCCGGAGCCTCGTTGTGGGATGCCTGCTGCGGACGAGGCGGCAAGACGACGGCTCTTCTGGAAAAGGGGGTTCCTGTGGAACTTGCCAGCGAACCGGCCTCCTTCCGCCTGGAAGAACTCAAAGGAGCCCTTCTGCGTCTCGGGCTGCCGTGGCCGAGACTGCACTGCGGTCCGGCTCAGGATATTGATGAGTCTTTCTCATTGATATTATTGGATGTTCCATGCAGCGGAACGGGAACTCTGGCAAGGAATGCCGAACTTCGGCTGCGCCTTTCACCGGAGCGACTCGAGGAAGCCGCACGGACACAGTCCGGGATCCTTGAACATGCATGGAGCCATCTTCTGCCCGGAGGCGCGCTGTTCTATGTCACCTGTGCCTTGAATCGGAAGGAAAACGAGGGGCAGACAGCCGTCTTCATGCAGAAGCATGAGAAGGAAGGACTGGTGGAGGAGCAGCGTATGTTTCTGCCGGTATTTCCGGGACAGGATGCGCTTTTTCTGGCCATACTCCGCAAAACTGCGTGAGCTTGGAGTAAACGACAGCGCAGCCCTTGAAGTCATGAAACGCCAAAGGCTGCGCTGCAGGAAACGCTTTGAAAAGTTGTCCGTGATTATTTAAGACCGAATTTCTCTTCTCCCATCTGGCTGTATTTCAGACTGAGCTGAAGGTATTTGTCCGTATCGACACTGTCCTTCATGGGCTTGAGAATGACCGGAGTGGCTTTCTGCAGAATGGCGTCGACAAACTTCTGACGTTCCTCCCGGGGAATGGTGTAGAACTGCTGCCCCTGCTGTTCGAGAGTAATTTTCTTTTCTTCCGTTGTGCTGTCGGTCTTCTCGGCAATGGTCATCGCCATTTTTTCGCCTGTGGTCTCATCAATGATCTTTTTCAGATCATCCGGCAGCGCCTGATAGAACTCTTTGTTCATCACGGCATAGCAGAGGGCTGAAGGGTTGCCGTATACTGTCGTGAACTTGGCGACTTCGTGGATTTTCAGGCTGGAAAGCATGTTGTAGTCGGCCAGACAGGCATCGCCCATGTGACGCTGAAGGGAAAGATAGAAGTCACCCATGGGCATCTGAGTTCCCGTTCCGCCGAGAGCATTGATGATGGTGACCGCATTGCCGCCGGGGACAAAGACATGGAGTCCCTTCATATCTTCAATGGTCTTTACCTGTTTGCCTGTCGTCGTGATGGAAGGGCATCCCGTGGCGTGGGCCCAGAGAGGTTTATAGTCCTTGAGGTCATCAAGAAGTTCGGGGTTGCTTTCCAGCGCTCTGTGATAACCGTACGTTC
>JAXVQY010000089.1:0-4225 GCA_037303805.1 bacterium
GTACGGATCAGTTATTTTGTCTTCCTGTTCCCACGCATACATGATGATCACTCATTCACTCCCATCGTACTGCTCTTTCTTTTCCAATACCCTAACCTGGGCGTCATCTTGACGCACATATGGATCCGCTCCACACACGCGTTTGCTTCTGCTCTCTATTCCCTTGTTCTCACACGGTTTTCTTAGAATTTCTCCTATTGTTCTGCGATACTTACCGTATATCAGCCTGTGCCCAAATCTCGGTGCGAAAACAACGTGATGCTTACAGTCCAACGCGGATGTTTTAAGCTCCGGTCGTTCATTATTGACTCTTTATGTATATTTTTCAATTTACTACAATCGGTTATCACATAAAAGAACCTCTCATCTCAACCTTCGACCTCATCGTCAGCAAGGCCAAAGCCCGCGGCGTGATGACCATTCATCTTTTTAAATTATTTAACCTGTTGGAAATCCTCGCCTGATGGGGAATTTTCGACCTTTAATAAAAGAAGAGCGACAGATTCCTCCGTCGCCCCTCCAATATAGTTCTCTCACCGAGAACCTCTCAACTCGGCCACAAAATGCACCAGTCTAGTTCTTCGACAGGTATTCTCTCAACGTCTTGTCACCAGATTTTGAACTGAATGTTACGGGTAATGCATCCGGATTCATGGAGGCTACGGAAATGACTTCCAGACTGTTCATGGGCTTTTCCGGGGCAAAGGTCATGGCAAGCTCGCCCGGTTGACTGAACTGCTCAAGAAGAGCTTTCCCGAGTTCCCGTACGGGCCGTTCCTCGGCTTGTGTCAGCTCCTGCAAGGATGCCGTAACAAAATTCAGAGTGTCGTTCACAGACCAAGAATTCCTTCTCGCAACGAGCTCCACCCCCATGGACAGCAAGCCAGAGTCTCTGTACATCACGTTCATATTCTTGACTCGTACGGAGTACATAAATTTTTCCAGCTCGGCCGGTGAAGAATTTTTCAGTATGACGTCCCACAACTCTCGGACATTACCGACCATAGCAGTATCCCATTCCAGCACACAAAGACCTTCCAGTTCATAGCGGGCCTTAACGGAAAGCCTGTCATCCTCCATAAGTCCATCACTGGTCATGTTAAAAATCAGTCCTTCGGGGGCATATCGAGAAAGAATGTCAGCTTCTTCCATGGTATCCGGGAAGTTAATTTTCAGCCCGGACACGTTCTTCGAATCCTTGAAAGCTCCATTCTCCGTCATGGCCCAACGGTAGTCAAAGCTCTTCACTGCCAGGGATAAGACTGCAGGTTTCACATCCTCCGTTCCGGCCTTCTTCTGAACACTGAGAGAGCCACCTTCCACAAGCACACGACTGATCGGCACTTTGCCTTCATAATTCTTTAACAGAAGGGCCATACCGTCCGAAATAAGCTTATTTCCGGCAAAATAGCGCACGTCGTCATCTAACTCATTCATCTCCCTGCTCAACCGGAAAAGCTCCACAAGCACGGCAGGCTCAGGCGCAAGAATGTCCCGGAGCTCCAAACGCTGCAATTCTCGGAAAAACGAATACCGTCAAATCTCACGCTCACCGGCGAAACTTTCTTTCCGTTTCTGGGAGCCTGCATGCCTTCGGGCAAAGAAATTTTCTCTACACTGAATTGCACAGGAGGCAAATCGGGATCCGTAAGCTTCATAGACACATTGAAAACTTCCATCCCGTCAATCCGGCAGCGATACAGCTCCTCAAAAAAGGCGACATCATCCTTGTGAAGGGCATGCAGAGTAATAAGCGTACCCAACCGTTGATACCAACCTTTGAGCTGCACCTTTTCCACCTTCTGTTCAACCTTTGTCCCGCTGAATTGCGTACTGTCGGTGATACCCGTAGCAGTAATGGACTCGGCTACGATGGGAAGCTCGTCGGCGTTGTAGGAAGCGTCGGATTTTGTGAATACGTACTTGCGGTTGAACCCCTTCACTTCCACATTGGCAATACTTCCCTTACGTACGATGCCCTGATCCGAGAGGGTATATTCCACATCGTTCAGCGTAAGGATATTGCGCAAAAGGGAATAGTGTATTCCCTTAGCATGTGCGGACACGGCTGCAAGAGCCTCGGCAACAGAGTTCTCTGTACGGGTTTCAACAGCACGCATACCGAACCATCCGGCTGCTGCGGCGCAAATGACAACAAGCACGCCGATCGCATACTTCTTATTCATTTTCATCCCCCGGGAAATAATCTTTCAGAGCTTTCGTGCCCGGCTTAGAGCTGAAGGTCACGGGCAACGCGTCGGGATTCTCGGACGCGAGGGAAAGAGCCTCCATAAAATTGATGGGCTGCTTTGGAGCAATGATCATGGTGAACTCGCCAGGCCAGGAGAGCTGCTCCTCAACCGCACGGCAGAATTCCTGTACGGGCCTGTCAGGAGACTGTTCAAGAATCTTCAGCATGGCGACGGTCTTCTGCAGAAAGACCTCAGGCTTTTTGAACTTCCACCGGGCCGAGAGTTCCACTCCCATAGGAACAAGACCTGAATCTTTGTAGACAAGATTCAGGCGGCTGAGACGCAGGCTCTGCATAAGTCCGTCCAGCGTATCGTCCGAAAAGCCCTCCGCCGATGCCTTACGGAAGCTGCGTATGTCACCGCGCAGATCGAGGTCCCCCTCCAGGACGCCGAGACCTTCCAATTCATATCGGGCCGTTCCGGAAAGTTCCTTATCTCCGACAAGAGTATCACTTGTCATATTCAGGGTGAGACCTTCGGGTGCATAACGGTCTATAATCTTATTGCTCCCCATGAAGTCTGGAAACTTGAACTTCAGTCCGGAAAGAGCCGTGGTCGTTTTGAGACTGCCTTCGTCCGTCATGGAAAGGGAGTAATCCAAGCTCTTCAGTGAAATGCTCGTGGAAGACTCCTCTGGCTTGCCTCTCCCCGCAATGTCCCACATGGTAAAGACTCCCCCCTGCACCACCGTTCTGGCAACCGGGACTCTGTCTTCATAGTACTCCGCCATGAGCGCAACCATTCTGTCCAGCAGAACATCACCGGTGCTGCCGGCCATCTGTTCAGAATCCCCCGACTCCAGCTCTCTGTTCAGACGCAGGAATTCCGCCATGACGACTGGCTCGGGAATAAGGAGCTCATCAAGATCAAGCTGCTGAATGGCACCGGAAAAATCCCCGCCGGCAACGCGCATATCCGCAATACGCAGACTCACGGGAACGGACTTCTCCTCACCTTTAGGCGCACGTATGCCTTTGGGAAGCTCAAACGTTGCAACCTCAATCCTCACGGGCTGTACCCCCGGTTCGGAAATGATTGTCGTCACGTTTCTAAAATCCATTCCATCCAGACGGCAACGGTACAGCTCCTCAAAAAAGGAAGCCTCTCCATTGTGCTGACTGTGCTGATCCAAAAGCATTCCAAGCCGCTGGTACCAACCTCGAAGCTGCACTTGCTCCAGCTTCTGTTCCACCTTCGTCTGTCCGACATGCACATTGTCGATAATACCCGTGGCCGTGATGGACTCTGCCACGATGGGCAAAGAGTCAGGATCATAGGGGGGCATATCGGGCTTGACAAACATGCACTTACGGTTGAACCCCTTTACCTCCACATTGTCGATGGTGCCTTTATGCATGATCTTGTCGTCAGGGAGCTCATATTCCACTCCTTTTAATGTGAGCGTATTGCTGAGGAAGGAATACTTTATCTCCTGAGCCTGTGCAGGCACAGCGGAAAGCGCCGCGAATACGGCATCCTCGGTATAACTTTCAAGGATCCGCAGTCCCATATAACCGGAAACACCGGCCCAGAAGATAAGACCACCCACAATATACTTCTTATTCATTAATACTCCCCTGACATCACTATGCATACGGTAACAAAGTGCTTTCAGACTTTTGAACGAAAATAAATCGTGTTTCTACGAGATTCTTATAACATAAGAGTATTCTGTAATCACTTCAGATTCAAAAGTTTCTTCACAGCCTCTTCACGAAAACCTACGGCACTACGCCCATCAGGAACAACAAGGGTAGGAAACGAACCGCGTGCATTAAAGGTACGAAGAGTCGTCATGATCTGTTTTCTCGCAGGGTCAAAAAAATCGTCCACATATATCAGGCGATGCTCTATTCCATGCTGGTCAAGAAAATCCTTGAGTCGAACGCAATGACGGCAAGTATGCAGCGTGTACATGACAGGCATACCACATCCGCATGGATCGACACCACACTGATAATCCTCTTCCATAC
>JAXVQY010000090.1:0-1979 GCA_037303805.1 bacterium
TTAACTTCCGAGTTCGGAATGGGATCGGGTGTACCCGCTTCTCTATGGACACCAGCAAATATGTAAATGCCGTTCGGCAATAGGTATCAACGGGCAATACTTATAGCTAAAACTTTCCATTCTGGCAAGCAATTTTTCCATTTCCCATAAGGCCAAAACCTCTGCCTGGATGGCGTTAAACTACTTTTTACTGCCGGCATACTCGGGCAACCACAAACTTTCATACACCTTGCTGTGACTAAGTACCCTCTTTTTCAAGCGACTCCTGTAATTTTTTTCGGGCATTACCTCGGAGGAGAATACATTGTAGCCGAATCCAAGACGATCCCCCTCCACAGAAAAACCAAGGGCAGCAAGAAGAGAAGGGAAAAGATCAAAATGTGTAATGATGGAACGCATGGGCTTAAGAGTTGCATCACGCTGTAATGAACATAATACATAGCGTTCTTTTACATGCTTGAGATCTACATTATCCATCTTGGCCATTCGGGCCTGATGATCTCCCATGACAAGAATGACGAACTGATCTTCCCATCCCCTATCACGAATATGTTCAAGCAGGCGCTCTACCTGAGAGAGAGAACAAGTTACATAACCTGCCCAATTTTCGGAGTAACCTTTCTCCACGCATGGAGGAGAAAGAAAACCCGGTTCATGGGTATCCATGGTGGAGAGAGCAAAACTGAATTTTTTTCCTTCTGCCATGAGTTCATCAATACGTGCTATGCTGCGGTCCACCATATCGCTGTCGTATAATGCCCAAGTGTTCATCGTCGCGGGATCAACATGCTTTCTCTCTATCCACTCTTCCTTGCCCATGAACTCCTGATATCCGTGGCTGAGAAAAAATTTATTGAGTCCGGAAAATACCCCGCTCGAACCGTTATAATATACGTTATGATAACCGTCATTCTTCAGATAGTCTCCGAGACATACTGCCCCGGGAAGGTACCGGTCAAGCGCCCATCCGGTAAGATTACCGCTGAGTATGGAAATAGACTTCAGAGGAATACCGCACTGTGAAGCGACAATCCCGCCGATGGTAAAATCGGCTCCGGGCATCTGCTCAATGCGCAAATCCGGCTCTTCAATGGATGGACGTATGGGAGCAAGAAGGTCTTCGCCCATTATACTGCTTCTGCCGAAGGTCTCTTCAATGCTTTCACAGTAGATGATAAGAAGGTTTTTTGTCCCGGATCCTGACACCCTGACCGTTCGTGGATCTACATACGCCCCTTCAGTATAAAAATCGCCGATAACGGCCTGTTCCTGAAAAAAGGTAAAAAAATTCACATAGTATAATCCATAGAATAATATGCCAAGCCATATTCCGGCGAGTCTCCATCCACTGGATATCCAAAACAATATCCCTGACACTGAAGATGAAATCTGATGTTTTCTTCCGAAATTACCGATCACTGCAACAACGAGCAGGGCTACGACCGCCCAGCGAACCATCACGAATATATCATCGATGAAAGCCCCGGGAACAATAAACCATAAAGCAATCAGACCAACACAGACCAAGGAAAAGAAAACATCGCGCCGACCATTAAACTCCGATTTTGACTCCCGCAAAAAAGCAAAGGTGACCGCACAAAGTACAGCGTTACGCACATGCCAAAAAAATACATTAATAAAGTCACCTGGCATGGTCACAATGTTGTCCTTCATGAGTTGCATGTGGAACAGCACCTGATTGATAGTCACTTCGTCAAATTCCCGCTTTGACATGACAAGAAAGGCAACTGTAAAGCACAGCAGAAAAAAAACAATGAAGGAGCGGACAAAGCTGAACAGAAACGTCCGAGTAATAGGCATGGTCATATCCGATGGCTGAGGTAGCGCCCTATTTCAATGTTATTCGTGGGCTGTTCCTTTTAAACAAAAAAAAGAGGCTGTGTAAACAGCCTCATAAGTTCACATGGTGGGTCACCGGAGACTCGAACTCCGAACCAATTGATTAAGAGTCAACTGCT
>JAXVQY010000091.1:0-4266 GCA_037303805.1 bacterium
TTTTTAGAAAAAGGGCTATGCTATACCGATGTTGGCCACGACTTTCCGCCGTGGCCGGAGGCATCAGACGCAGGGGAGACTCCTATGGCCACCGTTATGCAGCATGAAGAACTGATACGCCGCGCTCTCAACTACATTATGGAGCGCCGCCGCGAGTGCCCCGGTATGGGCACGGCCGAACTTCTGGACAGCGCGGGAGCGCGCTTCAATCTTTCGCCGCTTGACCAGGAGGCTTTGGAACGTCTCCTGGCCTTGCGGTCGGATGAGGTCGTTGCATGAATCTGCTTCAGCGCCGTCTGTTTATGGAACATGCCAAGACATTCTTTCTGTCAATGGCTGTTCTTCTTCTGTTTATTCTTATGGGGCGTGCGTTGCAGCTTCGCGACATGCTCCTCGGTCTTGAGCTGAATATCTGGGATACACTGAGGCTTTTCGGCTACTTGAGCCCGTTTTTTCTGCTTATCATCTGTCCCATAGCCTGCATGCTTTCCGTGTTTCTTACTTTCTTGCGCATGAGCACCGACAGAGAACTTGTAGCACTCAAGGCGGGGGGGGTGAGTTTGTATCAGATGCTTCCTGCTCCGCTCATCTTTTCTGTATTCTGTGCTTTGTTCGGATTCTGGATATCGTTTTACTGGCAGGCGTGGGGGATGGGGCATTTTCGTTCCGAAGTCTTGGATATAGCCAGCAGCAGTGCCAGAGTGGTGGTGCAACCCGGCGTGTTCAATAAAGATGTGCCGAACATGGTCATGTTTGCCCGTAAGGTGGATCCCATGACGGGCACCATGGCAGGAGTCATGGTGGAGGATAGGCGTGCGGCCGATACTAAAATGACCATTCTTGCTCCTGATGGAAGTCTTGATTCCGACTATGAGAACGGCGAGATTATCTTCCTGTTAAAAAACGGGCGCAGTTACACAGAGAAAGATGATTCACTTTCTATCATGGGTTTTCAGGAGTATGCCGTACGCCTGAGCTTTGATTCGTTGTTCCATGGCGTGGATATGGGTCCTGTGAAACCCAAGGAATATACATGGGAAAGACTGTACGACACGCAGAACGAGTTTGAACTGCAGAAGACTGATCCGCGGATGGCCCGGAAAATTGTGGTCGAGAGACACAAACGTCACGTATTTCCCATAGCCTGCATTGTACTGTGCATATTTGTGATTCCCATTGCCACTTCGTTTCAGGGACTCAAACAGCAGACCGGTGTTTTGATGGCTCTTCTGCTTTTCCTTCTCTATTACAGTTTGCTCATGCTGGGAATAAGTCTTGGAGAAAGCGGAGATCTTGATCCTGCCATAGGTCTATGGGTACCCAATGTCGTATTCTTACTGCTCGGCATATACGGCATACGACTGGCGGCCCAGGAACGCATGCCGCGGATCACGGAGTACTGGGAATCAAGAAAAAGCCGCAGGAAGAAGGAGGACAAAGCATGAGCCTGCTTTTCCGCTACATTTTTATGCGGCATGCTCGTCTGCTGTTGCTTATCATGGGACTTGGTGTAGGCATTTATTTGCTTACCGACATTGTGGAGCGTGTGGATATCTTTATTGAAGCCGGATCGGGACTCGGACTGGTGCTTCAGTATTTCGGTGTTCGTCTGCCTTCCATTTTGGCACAGATTCTTCCCGCCGTCTTTCTTCTTGCGACGGTGGTGACACTGTGTCTTATGGGGCATAGCCGGGAGCTGACGGCTCTCCACGCGGGTGGTATATCCTTTGCGACTGTGGCGTCGATTCTTGTTATGTGCGGAGTGTTCTGGGGGGGCGTCCAGTTCTGTAGTTCTCAATTTCTTGCTGTTCAGGGTGAACGCTATTCTCAGCAGATATGGCAGGAGGAAGTGAGAAAAAAAGATCTCAGTGAACGCACCTTGGATGATGTCTGGTTCATGGAGAACGGCTGGACGGTGTCCGTAAAAACATTGCGTGCCGACGGGGAAGGCGTTGGCTTTTCTGCTTTTCACGTCAAGGACGGAGAATCCGACGTGGATATTATTGTGCGGGCCCCGCGCGTGAAAGGCAGCGAAAAAGGTTGGGTTGCGGCCCAGGCGGTACGACTTTATCCGGAAACCTACAGACGTGAGGAACTGGCTCGGCTGGAGCTTCCTCTCCATCAGGACCCTGAGCTTTTTTTCAGTACGGAATCCAACAACCTGCAGCAGCTTCCTTTGTGGCAGCTTGGTGATGCCATTGACCAGCTCGGTTCTGCAGGATCTAATGTGGACGGACTGAGGACAGTGTGGCATGGCAAGATAGCCTATGCGGCTTCACTTGTGGTCATGGCATTGCTCGGGGCAGCGATCGTTTCGCGATTTTCCAATGTCTATATCGCCGTTGCCATCAGTATGGCAGGAACCTTTATCATGTATTCCCTTACCATGTTCGGGGAATCGCTGGGACAGAGAGGTGTTTTGCCACCGTTTATGGCTGCCTGGGGACCTGATGCACTGCTTCTTGTTATTTCCATAAGCCGTTTGTATCTTGTGAGTGTACGGCGGTAGTTTATTCAGAGCGAAAGACAAGCGGCCCTGCCAATGTGCGGGGCCGTTTTTGGTTAAAAGCCTCCTCAGCTAGGCTGGGGCCCGAAAACTTATAGTTAGGTGTTGTTTTATAAGCACTCCTTTTGATTTGCTGAGAAAAGCTGCGGTCTGGCAACTGCCCCCGCAAGCAAACTAAAAGGAGGTCACAATGGGTGACACAAAGAAGTCACCGTACACGAAATGGAATTGCAAATTCACATAGTCTTTGCACCAGAATATCGCCGACAGGTTTTCTATGGTGAGAAGAAAAGGGCAAAATATTGCGGAAGTTATGTGAATGGAAGGGCGTGAATATAGTAGAAGCAGAATGTTGTCCTGAGCGCATCCAGATGTTGCTTGAGATACTGTCCAGGATGAGTGTATCGTCATTCATTGGATATTTAAAAGGAAAAAGCCGTTTGATGATGTATGAACAGTTTTGTGAGTTGAAGTTCAAATATTTCAATCGGGAATTTTGGTATCGCGGAACTATGTCGATACAGTAGGTAAAATAAGGCAAAGGCAGCTGGTACATCAGGCATCAACTGGCCGAGGATAAACTCGGATAGCAGCTTCAGCATCCCGTACACCGAAAGCCCGTTTACGGGCCGCCGATAACAGAAACGCAGATGTCAGATCATCCATGCGCCTGCTGGGGCTCGGCTGGTAAGAGAGCCTTACAGGCGCACAAGAGGAACCACCGACTATGCCGGTGGAGTTCATTATAAGCAAGAACTATAAGATATTGAGGATGCTGAACGGTGGATTTTTCAATCAATGTTCTGGAAAATATATTGTTCAGCCACTTAGTTTTAAAGAAGAAATTATTCAGAAGGCCATGACTTCAGGCCAGCATCTTCTGAGGGGTGTTCTTTAGCTTTTTTCAATTTCTGAAAAGGGTATGACCGGTGCAGGCGGATCGGTGGGAAATGCGAGGCGTTTCTCCATCCACACCATGTCGTACCAGCGGTTGAACTTGAAACCGCAACGTGGAAACTCTCCGACCAGATGGAAGCCCATATGGGCATGAAAAAGCATGCTGGCCAGAGTGAGGTGTTCATCTTCTTTCGGGGGACGGGCTATACAGGCATAGAGCAGAAGAATTCCCTGTCGTTTTAGCAGAGCTTCCAGCGTCTCGTAGAGCTTGGAGCCGATTCCATGTCCACGCGACTTCTGAGCTACATAGATCGAGGCCTCAGCGCACCACTCATAGGCCTTGCGAGGATGAAAGGCCGAGGCATAAGCATATCCGAGCACGATTCCGTTCTGTACGGCAACAAGCCATGGGTAGTGGGAAAGAGTATGCTTGACTCTTCCTTCGAATTCTTGAAGGGAGGGAACTTCGTATTCGAAGCTGACGGCTGTTTCCTGGACGTAGGGGGCATAGATATCAAGAAGGGCAGGAATATCAGTCTCGGTCACCGTGCGGATGCAGATGTCGTTCATGGTGGTTTTCATGGGGTAAGGGCACATCGTAAGGGAGAAAACGGCATAGGGGGCAGAGAGGCGTATGCGTGTGAAATACTAGGATGCCGTTCTTCTCAGGCTCCTTAAATAAAGGTTTTAGGAAGGAGGAATAGGGAATACATTGGAAGATGCTTTCCTCCTTCCAGAAAAATCATATAATTCTGTTACTTCCCTCCATCGTCGCCGACTTTGAGGGCGGCGAGGAAGGCCTCCTGGGGCAGTTCGACGTTGCCCATGCGTTTCATGCGCTTTTTGCCTTCCTTCTGTTTTTC
>JAXVQY010000092.1:0-4284 GCA_037303805.1 bacterium
ATTTTCCCCAGATTCTTGCGGTGGGTGCGCTTTTCGTGCTTCTTCAGGAAGGTATGGGAAGCATGGCCTTCGGCGGTACATTGCTGTGGTACGCATTGGCTGCCATTACTTTTCATGTGGGTTGCGGTCTTCTGCAGGGAACGGGCTTTCTTTTCGTCACGTTGTTCGGTATTTTGCTTTCCTGCGCTCATTATGTGATATTCGCGTTGCTTACCACGCTTCAGGACATTCCGTGGAATTCTTCGCTGCTTTTTGACGAATGTCTTTTTCAGGCCCTTTTCACCCCCTGGGTGTGGTGGGTGGCCTCGGCTTTACGCCGGAAGGTGATCCATGAAGATAGAAACCGGCAACGATGAATATCAGCCGCCGAAAAGCGGTCTTCTTCTCCTGCAGTGCTGCATCGTACTGCTGTTTGCATTGTTCTGCGCGAGGTTCTGGTATCTTCAGATTCACCGCGGTGCCGACTATGTGCGCATGGCTCAGGAAAACCGTCTGCGTGATGAGCGTATCTTTGCTCCTCGCGGTGAAATTTATGATGCCGGCGGCGAACTTGTGGCTGAAAACCGTACGGCCTACGGACTTGCCCTGGTACGTGAGTACTGTCCCGACATTGCCGCCGCCCTTGCCCAGGTAAGCGCGTGGACAGGGGTTCCGCTTGACCGCCTCAATGCCCGTTATGAACAGGATCGCAGCAAGGGACGCAGCTTCGATCCCATTCTTCTGCTCACGGACATGCCCTTCGAACAGGTGGCTCCCATCGAAGCCGAGCTTTACAAATGGCCCGGACTCCGGGTCGTCATGCATTCCCGTCGCTATTATCCTGAGGGTGAGGCCTTTTCTCATATTCTCGGTTATGTGGCCGAAGCCAGTGAAAAGGAACTGGCCGAGGATCCGGATCTTTCACTGGGGGACATGGTAGGCCGACAGGGGCTTGAAAGCGTCCTCGAACGTCGCTTGCGTGGTCAGAAGGGGCTGTATCGTCTGGAGGTCGATGTCCTCGGTCGTCCGCTCAGTCGTACGCTTATTGAATCGCCGCACATGGGACAGAATGTCACGTTGTCCATCGACTCGCGCCTTCAGCATGCGGTCATGGAAGCCATGGGGGATTATTCCGGCAGTGTGGTGGTCATGGATCCTGACTCCGGCAAGCTGCTTGCGCTGGTAACAAGACCCGCTTATGACAACAATATCTTCATCGGCGGTCTTTCTGCGCGTGACTGGAATGCTCTTCGCAGTGATCCGCGCTTTCCTCTTCAGAATCGTGCTATTCAGAGTGCATACCCCGCCGGGTCGGTATGGAAGCTCATGATGGTGGGAATGCTGCTTGAGCATGGTGTTTCTCCTCAGGAAAAAGTGTTCTGCCCCGGCCATTTCACCCTGGGTAATCATACGTTTCGTTGCTGGCGTGCAGGCGGTCATGGTTCCGTCGATATGGAACATTCGCTCATCTATTCCTGCGACGTATATTTTTACAGCATGGCCGTAAAGCTCGGCATCAACAACATGGAAGCCTTTGCCCGTGCCTGCGGGTATGGAAGACAGACCGGAATCGATCTGCCGTATGAAACGACGGGTCTGGTTCCTTCCAGGGCGTGGAAGAAACGCCGTTTCGGAGAGGCCTGGCAGCAGGGGGATACGGTCAACGCTTCCATCGGGCAGGGGCATGTTCTGGTTACGCCGCTTCAGACGGCAGTTTTCCTTTCTTCGCTGATCAACGGCGGTTATCTGCTCAAGCCCCAGCTTATTGCCGACGCTCCGCGTGAAGTGACGGGGCGTACGCCTATTTCCGATGCCCACAGGGCATGGATAAAGAACGCCATGGTTCAGACTGTGGAAGCCAACGGGGCAACGGCCAAAGTGCTGAAGCGTAAGGATATGACCATCGGCGGCAAGACCGGTACCGCACAGGTGGTGAAGATCAAGATGCAGGGCGACCGCCGCGTCAAGACCGCAGAAATGGAATTTCGCCAGCGCGATCATGCCTGGATCGGCTCCTGGGGCGAAAAAGACGGTAAACGCGTCGTTGTCGTCACCATGATCGAGCACGGCGGCGGTGGCGGTGCCGTGGCTGGTCCCGTAACCAAAGCCGTATACAATATTCTTTTTCCGCCGGAACCGGAATCCGCTAAGAACGTCAGGAAGAAATAGCCGTTCCTCTGGCCGGAGCTTCTTCCGATCAGCAGACATTAGGAGCAGAAGGACTTCGGAGTTTTTATCTGTCCGCCGAGGCTTTGTCGGGAAAGGAAGAGCTGACTTCTGAGGCTTTCGGTGTTTCGGGAACATATTTCCGGAGGCTTTCAGTGCTGATCCGGTACATGATTGTCTTATACGTGGTGCAGTTCTTCCTGACGATGTTCCATTTTATCGGCATAGGCAAAGGAAAGAGGTGCGGCTATGGTGACGATCAGTGCCGTGATCAGACCGGCACCGAAGACGCCGGTGAAGCTTCCGAGCTGGTAGCACAGCCCGAAGAGAAGGGGAGCAAAGGTCTGCCCCAGTCGGAACATGGTTGAATAGGCAGACATGATGGAGCCGCGCGTATCAGGTGTGGCCGTGAGGGAAACATGCCCCGCACAGCAGGAATTGAGCATCCCCGTCCCCATGCCTACCAGAAGGAGCGCCGGTACGGCCTGGACAAGTCCGTCGGCAAGCAGCAGAAGCAGCATGGAGAGCGCAAGCTGTATGCCGCCCAGCAGTCCGATGATGCGGGCACTCAGATGTCCCATGCTCCATTGTGTTGACATGGCAGAAACATGCCCACAGCGTACAGGGAAAAAAGAACTCCGGCATGATCCGGAGGCAGATGAAAGCCTTTGTCGACCAGCAGGGAAAGGTGAGGATATACGGCCCCGAAGATGACCAGGGCGGATCCTATGCGTACGGAGAACAGAGAAAGTACGCGGCCTGATGTGAGCAGACTGCGCAGGTGACGTCCGTATTCCTGAATGTTGACGTTTTTGGAAGGGGAGTCGGGCACCTTGATCGGCAGGCTGAGACAAAGGGCACCGAATCCCAGTCCTACGGCAAAGAGAAAACCTGTTCTCCATGTCCCCACGCTCAGGATACAAGTGACGATGACGGGAGTGACCGCTATGCTGAAGTATTGCATGGCCGTAGCCTTGGTGACGAAGCGCATGCGTTCTTCTCCCCGGAACAGATCACTGATGAGTGTATTGCACATGGCTTCCAGAGGCGTGATGGAAAGTCCCTGAATGGCACGTCCTGCAAGCAGCCAGGAAAAGTTCGGTGCAGCCCAGCAGATGAGGGAACCGACGCCGCAGAGAAAAAGTCCGGCCAGCAGCATGGGACGACGACCGATACGGTCGCTCAGAATGCCGTAAAGGGGAATGATGCAGACGCCCGGAAGCGCGAACATGGAAATGATCATGCCCATCTCGATGGGAGAGAGCCGGAAGTCCCGCATGATGAAGGGCAGACTGGGAACAGCCACGGGATTGCCGATGGCACATACAAAGGCCAGAAGGTAGATGAGTACGATCAGGGAACGACGACCGGAAGGCTTCATGGAGACTCCTCGAAAACGGGACGATATTCCCGGCATGAGATGAAGGCTCGTTCGGTCGACGGTACTGAAGTCGGTAAGGCCCGGAAAGACACACAGAATCGGTCTCGGTGCGAGCCGGAAAAAAGCCCTCCGGACACAGATCCGAAGGGCTTCTTATCGCGTTTATACGCGCTTGCGGCCTCCGCCCATGCGGTAGCGTTCCGCACAGGAAAGCACGGCCTTGCGCAGGCGCAGAGAATGGGGCGTGACCTCAAGCACTTCATCTTCGCGCATGAAGTTGAGGCACTGTTCAAGGGACATGGGGCGCACGGGGGTGAGGATGATGTTTTCATCATGACCGGCTGCGCGCAGGTTGGTGAGCTTCTTTTCCTTGGTGACGTTGACGTCTATGTCGTTGTCGCGGCTGTGTTCACCCACGATCATGCCTTCATACACCGGGTCGCCGGGAACGACGAAGAGTCTGCCGCGCGGCTCAAGGTTGAACAGGGCGTAGGCCACGGCGTTGCCCGCTCGGTCGGCGATAAGGGAGCCGGTCATACGAGTGAGGAAGTCGCCGCGATAAGGTTCGTATCCGCTGTAGTTGGAGTTCAGAATGCCGGTACCCTTGGTGTCGGTGAGGAACTCGTCGCGGTAGCCGATGAGACCGCGGGCAGGCACGGAGAAGGAAAGGCGTACGCGACCGGTGCCGTTGTTGATGCAGTTGGTCATACGGCCTTTGCGGAAGTTCAACTTCTCGGTGACCTCGCCAATGTAGATTT
>JAXVQY010000093.1:0-4311 GCA_037303805.1 bacterium
TTGTTGCCGGCTGTTCGGAAAATTGTAACCCCTTCCGAACCGTTTTTTTCTGGGCTCCTGCCTTGGCGGCGCGGGCCTTCATGACTTTTGTTGTGTACGCTTTGCCGCACAGAACAAGGGAAAAGAGATGCAGAAAGGCCGCTCCTTTTCCAGAGACGGGCAGGAAGAGAAGCGGCCTTGGAGAAGAGCGCGGACGTCGCGCCGGGTGGAAAAGCGTATGATTGACTACTTGCCGACCTTGACCACTACGTCGCCCTTGCGTTCCACGTCGGGCAGGACCTTCCAGTCTGCGGGATCAAGCGGAGAAACCTTGAGTTCCGCGGGCTTCTTCATGGCCTTGAGCTGCGGGCAGTAGTCATAGGGATACAGGGTGGTACGGGAAATCACGGAAGGATAGACGTATTCCCACACGATGGAGCCGCCATCGGGATGGGTGGCGTCGGGCTTCACCTGGAAGGCGCGGCCGGCGTAGTCTTCGGAAATGAGCACGTTGCCGTTGTCCATCTTGTAGGCGGATCCCTTGTACTTGCTCAGGAAGCGCACGTTGCCGGCAAGAGCGGGCATGTAGCGCCACACGGCCTTGCTGGTGGTGGGGTCGATTTCCCATACCACGGTCTGGGCGGCATGAGCGCCGTTGCGGGTGAACAGGCCGTTGTCGAACACCATGATGTTGCCGGCGCCGGGCTTGCCCTTTTCGATCATGATGGGTTCATGGCACTGGCCGAGGCCGCCCATGGCCTTGAAGCCCTTCAGAGACCAGACGATGTCGCCGCTGTCCTTGTCGATGATGACGAATTCATCGAAATGACGGGGGTTGTAAAGAATGTTGCCGGGCTTGAAGCGCTTGTCGCCGGCGTCGTACCACTTGTTCGGAGGAATGATGGAAAGGGTGTTGCCGTGCGTCCAGTCAGCCATGCCGGTGAGGGGCATGTAGCGGTTGATGTCGAGATGATCGGAAGAGCTCCACGACCACACGACCTTGCCCTTGGGATTCACTTCAATGAGCATGTCGCCGCGCAGCTTGGCGTTCTTGCGGTCCTGGGTGCCCCACCACTGGGTGGTCTGGTTTTCAACCTTCTTGATGACGCTGTCGGGCACGGTTTCGTAGCAGAGAATCAGGGTGTTGCCGTTGGGCAGGCGGCGGCCGTCGTGATGGGGGCCGAGCTTGGTGGCGAAGTTCCACACCACCTTGCCGTCCCAGTCGTATTCCGTCACTTCGCTGCGGGTTTCACTGAAGCTCAGCAGATGGCCGTCGGGCAGCAGGTAGCACTTTTTGTTGTTTCCGAGATCCTTCCAGGAGTGTACGACGTTGCCGTTCATGTCCATGAGGAAGACCACGTCGCTGTCTTCGGCTCTGGGCACGTCGGCCACGCTGTTGAAGTCGGGAGCGCCCTTGAAGGCTTCACGGTTGTCCACTTTGGCGTAGATGTCCTTGAAGTCCACGCTGATGAGCACATAGCCGTTCTGAGCCTGCGCAGGATCATAGACCGTGGTGCCGGTGGGATAAACACTGGGAGCCGCCAGCGCGGAGGCGCTCATGCCCAGAAAAAGTCCCATGGCCGCTGTGGCAAAAAGTTTTTTCATACCCTTCCCTCCTCAGGGTTTAATAGCTGTGCATTCCGGTAGGAATTTCCGTTTCGTACACCACGTCGCCGCCTTCTTCCGTGGGGCCGAGCATGCCGAAGATGACGGCGGTCATGCCGGGCACGTTGCGAAGATCGGAAGCGGTCTTGAACGGACCGTTCTTTTCGCGGTAGGCGACAATGGCCTTGGCGAGGTCTTCATCAATGATGCCGTCCGTGACTTCCACAAGGATGTCGGCCGGAGCCTTGTTGAAGCTGATCGTGTCTCCCTCGGCCATGGCCGCGCAGGGAAGAAACAACGACAAGGCCAGGGCGCAGGCTCCTGTTTTCCAGAAATTGTTCACAAGATCCTCCTGAACGTTTGTTCTGCGAGGGCAGGTTCTCGCACGGCAGGACAGCTCTCGGCAGAAAGTGAAGATTTATGGGCTGAAAACAGGCCGCGAAGGCGGCAGAGGTGCCTTGGCGCTTCCGCCCGGAGAAGGGCGGAAGGCGCTTTGGCGGAAGGTTGAAGGATGAGGGCGGGCCGGAAGACGGCGGGAATCAGTACGACTTCATGCCGGGCAGGGCGTTGGGATTGAAGACGAGGTCGTTTTCTTCCTCGATGGGATCGAGTTCACGGATGAGCTCTTCCGTCATGCCGGGGATGTCGTTCAGGTCTTCGATGCGGGTGAATCTTCTCCCGGAGCGCGCTTCAACAATGGCCTTTGCGGTCTGCATGGGCAAAACGACGCCTTCCTCGGCGCAGTCGCGCACCATTTTCTTCGCGCTGGCCCTGTTGAAGCTGAAGGACCCGGCATACGCAGGCGCAGCGGCAAGGCAGGCTGCAATCAGCGGTATGGCAATGCGGGGCGTATGCATGGGGTTCTCCGTAAATCAGCACTTGGAAGGAGCCAGGGTGAGCTCGGCGTCGGGATCGTACCACAGGGTGCCGCCGTGCTCAATGGGATTGATGGCCTGAAGCGTGTGGTTGTCCAGCCCCGGTACCTTCAGGAAGTCTTCGGGCAGTTCAAAGGGCTTTTTCTTGGCCATGTCCACGATGGCGGCCGCCATTTCGGGGGTGATGTTGGCGTCGGGAATGTCCATGAGCTGTTCGACCGTGGCCTTGTTCAGATCAAAGGCGTCGGGGCCGAGTTCCACGTCCTCGGCGGCGAGGGCGGGGGAGGCGGCGCAGAGGAACAGACCGAAAAGAAAGGCGAGAAGAGACTTTTTCATGCTGACTCCGTTTACTTGCCAGGCTGATAGGGAGTTTTGCTGGCAGGGATTTTGAACGTGACGTTTTCCGGCGGGGTAACGGCGAATTCCTGGGGCTTCTTGAGCTGCGGCACGTAGTCGTAGGGCACGCGGTAGGCGCGATAGACCAGGTTGAACTTGCCGTTGGGATTGTACCAGGGGCTGATGTATTCCCACACGATTTCGTGGTCGGGGGTGACTTCCTGGAACTGACCCACGGCGCCGTTGGTGATGAGGGTGTTGCCGTTGGGCAGGCGCTGGGCGGAACTCACATAGTCGCTGTAGAACTTGTAGGTTTCGCGCAGGCCCATGGTGGCGGCGGAATGTTCCCACACCTTCTTGAGCGTGACCGGATCGAATTCAACAACGCGCGAGTAGTCGCGGCGGGCGTTGCTCCAGCCCATGGGGGCGGTGGGATTGCGTTCGCCGTAGCCGGCGAAGCCGCCGTTGTCGTACACCAGAATGTTGCCCGCGCCGGGGAGTCCTGCGGGAATCATGTGGCAGTGATGCTGACCCACGAACTGACCGAGGCGGTACAGGGCTCTCTTGTATTCCTTGCCGCCGAATTCCCACTTGTCGTCGGGATAGAAGGTGGGGCCGATCTGCCAGACGATTTTCTTGGTGGCCTTGTCGATGATGAAGCAGGTGTTGAGCTGGCGGCAGGAGCAGATGATGTTTTCGGGGGTGAAGGCCGCGTACTTCACGGGATCCTCGTCGTACCAGTGGTTGGGGCCGAGGTAGGAGGCGGCGTTCATGTGCATCCAGTCGGCGGCCTTCACGCCGGGAGTGCGGGTCATCTGCCAGGTGGGGAAGCGGTACATGGTCTTCTTGAGATCTTCGGGGAGCTTGAGCTCGTCGAAGTGCTCGAAGGCCTTCCAGTCCCAGACGATGTTGTTGTCCTTGTCCACTTCAAAGAGGTAGTCGTCGTCGAGGGGCTTTTTCTTGGTGATGGCGGGATTCTCGGTGAACAGATGGGAGAGCACGAGAATTTTGCCGTCGGGCTTGTAGCTCACGTCCATGGTGGGGCTGTAGTAGCCGGTGGGGTTGCCTTCCACCTGGAAGTCGTGATGCATGCCGGCGAGCGGAATGTTGCGCACGATCTTGCCGTTCCAGTCGCAGATGGAGAGGTCGGCGGACATGGGATCGCCGAAGGTGCGGCCCTTCATTTCCGGCTTCTGACGGGTGGCGCCCATGATGTAGCCGCCCTTCAGCAGCTTGGCGGGATGTTCCAGTTCGCTGACGTTCTTCCATTCATGAACGACGTTGCCGTTCATGTCGATGAGCACGCAGCCCTGACCTGCGGTTTCCACGCCGAAGACGGTGTAGCCCTTCCAGCATTTTTCCGGCTTGTAGATGGTGGTGCCGTGGGGGAATACCGAAGGAAACGCCCAGCTGAGGGAAGGCGCGGCCGTGGCCGCGGCGGCTGCGGACAGACCCATGAGGAATTGACGACGATTCATGTTTCTTCCTTTGTGAAGGTGAAGGCAAAATAATCAAC
>JAXVQY010000094.1:0-4332 GCA_037303805.1 bacterium
CCACGCCCGGAAAGATCACGCCTTCCGCGGCAAGACTGACCGTAGGATCGGCCGTAATTTCGGCGGGTATGCCCAGAGAACGCAGCGCTCTCAGAACGCTGGTCTGGTTCCCGGCCTTGTAATCGAGAATGGCAAGCATCGGGATGACCTGTCTTGTAGATGAACGGCTCCGAAGAGCTAGAAACTGAGCCCGGTACGGGTCCGGCTCGACATGTGGGAAGGCGAACTTCCCGTTCTGAACACCGTGGTGATATCGCCATCGACCTTGACGCTGTCGAAGGCGTCTTCCTGCATGCAGCCCGTCAGAAAGAGCATCGCCAGCATCAAAAGAGCGAGCGGCACAAGAAACGTTTTCATGTCGCATCCTCCTGCGGTCATCATAACCAAGACGTAAAACAGCGCAAGCCCGTCCCCACCTGCGGAACAAAAAAGAAGTCGTATTTTCAATACTCTGATTTTATTGGTATTATTTTGCAAGATTAAAGAAAAAGAACGCATGACTTGACAGTTCTTCATCTCGGGTGCAAACATGCGTTTTACAATAATGAAAAACTTGCCCCTTATGCAGGTTTTGCAACAGGAGAATTGCCCGCCATGAAGAAGTCCCTTAACGTTGCTGTGTGCGGCGCTACCGGCGCCGTCGGCCGCGAAATGCTTAAAACCCTTGCCGAACGCCATTTTCCCTGCGCTTCCATCACCGCTCTCGCCTCCGCCCGTTCCGCCGGAACCCGCGTTCCCTTCGGAGACGACGAAATTACGGTCAAGGAACTGACGAAGGACTCCTTCAAGGGCATTGATCTGGCCATCTTTTCCGCCGGCGGCAGCGTATCCACCGAATTTGCGCCCTACGCCGTGGCTTCCGGCTGCGTGGTGGTGGACAATTCCAGCGCCTGGCGCATGGACGACCGCTGCCCCCTCGTCATTCCCGAAGTGAACCCCGACGATCTGGAAAAGCACAACGGCATCATCGCCAACCCCAACTGCTCCACCATTCAGATGCTGGTGGCCCTCAAGCCCCTGCACGACGTCGCCAAGATCAAGCGCATCATCGTGACCACCATGCAGGCCGTGAGCGGCACGGGCAAGAAGGGCATCGACGAACTCGAAACCCAGGTGCGCCGCCTCTTCAATATGCAGGACGTCGAACCCAAGGCCTACCCCCATCAGATCGCCTTCAACTGCCTGCCCCACATCGACGTCTTCCAGGCCAACGACTACACCAAGGAAGAAATGAAGATGGTGAACGAAACGCACAAGATGCTCGATCCGAACATCCGCGTCACCGCCACGTGCGTCCGCGTTCCCGTGTTCTACGGCCATTCCGAATCCGTGAACATTGAAACGGAAAAGAAGCTCACCGCCGCCGAAGCCCGCGTCATTCTTTCCCAGGCTCCCGGCGTGCAGGTGGTGGACAACCCCCGCGCCAATCTCTATCCGCTCGCCATCGACGCCGCCGGCGAAGACGACGTGTTCGTGGGCCGCATTCGTGAAGACGAAAGCTGCGACAACTCCCTGAACATGTGGATCGTGGCCGACAACGTGCGCAAGGGCGCGGCCCTCAACGCCGTGCAGATCGGCGAAGAACTGCTCAAGCGCGACCTCGTTTCCGTGGTCAATCCCAAAATGTTCCTGTAGTCCTCCAACCGACAGGAAAAAGGCCGCCGTTCCCGCAAAGAACGGCGGCCTTCTTTTTTACCCTCGGCGCAAGACCGATGTTCGAAACGCCGTCCGTCCCCGGGGAGGGAAAACTGTGCCGCGCCCGAGGGGGAAACGTGCGCGGAAGGGACAATCGCCGGCGGACGCGGCCGCAAGCGCCGAAGCACCATCCACGCCCGAGGAAAAGAGAAGCCCGGGGAGCGAAATCCGGGGCCCGGAAGAACTTGAACCGGAGGCGAGGGCGTCGGGGATGGAGACGGGAGACATCGCTCCAGAGACGCGCGAGATGTCGAGAGGCGCGGGGAGCCGGAAGGGCACGATGCGAAGAGAGGAGCGAGGATAAGAAAGGAGGAGAACCCCGGAAGGACGTGACGTTGAAGAGGCCTTTCGCCGCAAGGCAAGCGCCGCCGATCTCCGCATCCGGCGCTTTTGCCACAGCGAAGACCGCATGTTTCCGCCCTGCATGCTCACGCGAAAATCCGCATCCGATGCACGCGCAGGCGAGCGCCTTCGGCCCGTATGTGCAATGTTCCGCGCAGATGTCGCTCGAAAGACCGTTGCACCGCCCGGGATGACTCTCGAAAAACTGCTGCGCCCCACCATCGACAACGCTCCGGCTTTTCCGTGCGATGCCCGCGAGACGAAAAGCCGGAAGCAACCATCGTCGCTTCCGGCCGTCACATCGTTTTCAGAACAACGTCAGAAAACTAGATAACCTTGTTCAGGCTGTATTCCAGAATGCCTTCCGCGCCCAGCGCATGCAGCTGAGGAATCAGATCACGCACCACATGAGTGTCCACCACGGTTTCCAGCGACACCCAGGCCGGGTCGCGCAGCGAGGCCACGGTGGGAGAATTCAGGGCGGGCAGCAGGCCGAGAATGGCGTCAAGACGGGCGGTGGGCGCGTTCATCTTGAGGCAGACGAAGCTTTCCGCGCGCAGCGCGCCCTGCAGGAGCAGATCAATCTGCTCGATCTTGCGGCGGCTGTCGGGGTCGTTCCACACGTCGCGGTTGGCGATGAGCACGGTGTTGCTGGCCATCACTTCGTCGATGACGCGCAGGCCGTGCGCGCGAATGGTGGTTTCGGTTTCCGTCACTTCCACGATGGCGTCGGCCAGGCCTTCCACAACCTTGGCTTCGGTCGCGCCCCAGGAATAATTGATCTGAACCGGCACGCCCTTCTTCTCGAAATAGCGGGTGCTCACACCCACAAGTTCCGTGGAAATGCGCTTGCCTTCCAGGTCGGCCGCGCACTGATAGGGGGAATCCCCGGCCACGGCGAGCACCCAGCGGGCCTTGCGGTTCGACACCTTGGAATACACGAGGTCGGAAATCACAACCACGGGGGCGTCGCTGTCTTCCTTGCCGCCGTAGGCAACGCCGCGCTCTTCCAGCCAGTCCTTGCCGGTGAGGGCCACGTCGAGAATGCCGTTCTGAATGTATTCGGGAATTTCCTGCACGCGGCAGAGACGGGCGGTCAGTTCAGGATCGTCGATGTCGGGAAAATAGTTGCGGACATGCTTATGAATTTTCCATCCGGCCCTGTCGAAAAGGGCGATGGTTGCTTCTTCCAGAGAACCTTTGGGAATGCCGAGCTTGAGCTGAGCTTTCATGAGTTGAGCCTCACTTCTTGTACACTTCTGCAGGATCAAACACCTGCGGGCAGCAGATGGTCACTTCGGAGCTGCCGGGCGTGAGCCGCCGATAAAAACAGCTGCTTCTGCCGGTGTGACAGGCGGAACCGCCCACCTGCTCGATTTCCAGCACCACGGCGTCGGAATCGCAGTCGAGGCGGATGGCCTTGACTATCTGAACGTTGCCGGAACTTTCTCCCTTGTGCCACAGCTTCTGACGGCTGCGGCTCCAGTAATGGGCCTCGCCGGTGGCGAGCGTGGCGTCCCAGGCTTCCCGGTTCATCCAGGCAAGCATGAGCACTTCGCCGGTGGCGGCGTCCTGAGCCACGGCGGCGATGAGGCCTCCGGACTTGGAAAAATCGGGAACGAAGTCGGACGGAGCTTGAAACTTCATGGAACGATATCCTTCTGAAACGTGCGTTGTGAACGCCGTTATACGCTGCAATGATGACGCCAGTGTGATGATTTACTTGGCAAAGCCCACGGCGCGGCGCTCGCGGATGACCGTGACGCGTATCTGACCGGGGTAGGTGAGGTTTTCCTCGATCTTGGCGGAAATGTCCTTGCAGAGCAGATAGGTGCTGTCGTCGTCCACGTTGTCGGAATTGACGATGACGCGCAGCTCGCGACCGGCCTGAATGGCGTAGGACTTGGCCACTCCCTCGAAGGAATCGGCAATGTTTTCCAGATCTTCAAGGCGCTTGACGTAGTTCTCCAAAAGTTCCTTGCGCGCGCCGGGCCTTGCGCCGGAGAGCGAATCCGCCGCCTGCACGAGCACGGCGAGCGCCGTTTCGGGATGCACGTCCTCATGATGCGCGGCGATGGCGTGAACGATGTCCTTGCCTTCGCCGTACTTCTTGGCGATGTCCGCGCCGATGAGCGCATGGGAGCCTTCCACTTCATGATCCACGGCCTTGCCGATGTCGTGCAGGAGACCTGCGCGCTTGGCGCGCTTGATGTCCATGCCGAGTTCGGCGGCCATCATGCCGCAGAGGGCGGAAACTTCCAGAGAATGCTGAAGCACGTTCTGCGTGAAGCTCGT
>JAXVQY010000095.1:0-4378 GCA_037303805.1 bacterium
CAGTGCGACAACCGGGAAGAGGCCGAAGAGTTCATCCGTACCGAACTTGCCGGACGCGGCATCGTCATGACCGACGACGAACTGGCAACGGCGCTTCACATGGATGACGAAGAGCCTGAATGGGACATCTCAGACGATGACACCATCTACCCCGAAGCGGAGGGTTACGCATGAGGCTCACAGTTCTTTCCCTTGTCACGGCCGCCGCTCTGGGCGGCCTTTTTATTTCCATTGATGTCGAAGCGGCACGGGAAAAAGAACGCGCCAGAATCGAAGCCGTACAGGCGACCACGGATTACCAGATCGAGTATGCCAGGCAGCTTGCGAGGTGGAAACGATGACCTATACCGGTGCCGATGTCAGACGCGAGGCGGAAGCCTATCGGGAATGGTCGAGGCAGCGGGATAAGGAGCAGTTCCACAACGTCATTCGGGCAAGACTGCTGGCCTACGATGAAATGCGTAACCATGTTCCCTCGGCAACGTCTTCTTGGAAAGGGAGAACAGGCCATGACGATCAATCAGTACGCTCATCATGTTGAACTCCTCCGGCAGGACTACGAACGCCTGAAACGTCTTGCCGGTGAAACCAAAAGCGACACGTACAAGACCGCTGCCGAAGCAGCAAAAACGAAGTGGAAAAAAGCCAGGCAGTATCTGGCCAGACGAAAAAGGCAGGAGGAACCGTAATGACGGATAGTGACATCAAATACTTTGCCGATAAATCGCTCTCCAAGAGCGCCATCGACAAGCTCCTTGAATGCCCAGCCCTCTACAAGGCATGGCTGGAAGGAGAAGACGAGGAAAAGACTTCCGCAGCGCTTGCCTTCGGTTCCCTGTCCCATCTGCTCACCCTCCAGCCGCAGGAGTTCGCCAGTCAGTACGCGGTCACGGATCTGAACCTGGCCACGAAGGAAGGCAAGGCCTGGAAGGCTGCATTGCCCGATGGCATCCAGATCGTGAAGAACGACGACTACGAAAAGGCCCAGATGATGGCCGATGCCGTGCGCGATCATCCGCAGGCAAAAATGCTCTTCCAGAACTACATCGCGGAAGAGCCCATCTACTGGTCTTTCGACGGCGTCCCCTGCAAGGCCAAGCCGGACATTGTGGCCGAAGTCTTCGGCCATCGCTATATCGCCGACCTCAAGACGACGGAATCCGTGAATCCCGAAGCCATCCGCAAGTCCATAGCCAAGTGGGGATATCACCGGCAGGCCGCCTGGTATCTGTCGGGCATGGAAGCCGTCGGCAGGCCCTGCGACGCTTTCATCTTCATCTTCGTGGAAAAAACCTATCCGTACCTCGTAACCATGTGCCAGCTCGATGAAGACGCCCTGGCAAAAGGCATGGAGGAATGTATCAGGGCCGTCTCCACGATCAAGGAATGTCAGGCTTCCGGCACATGGCCCTGCTACACGCGAGAAATCATAACCCTCGGCCTGCCTAAGTGGGCCGCGTAGGAGGAATATCATGGCTCTTGACCTTACCAAGCTCAATCCGACCAATGTTCCGGCAAAGCCCGCCCAGCAGAAAACCGGTCTTGCCGCCGTCATCCGCTCCAAAATCGCCAACACTCTGGCCGGGAAAAAGGGAGAACAGTTCGTCACCGACGTGGTGACGCTGGTCAACAACGATCCGAAACTAGGCAAGTGCGATCAGGTGTCGCTCATCGCCGCCTGCCTTCAGGCGCAGACCCTCAATCTGTCTCTGAACAGGAACATGGGGCAGGCGTGGATCGTTCCCTTTGAGGACAGAAAGAACAACCGCACCATGGCCACGTTCCAGATCGGCTACAAGGGGTACGTCCAACTTGCCATCCGTTCCGGCCAGTACCGCAAGCTGAACGTCCTGGCCATCAAGGCCGGAGAGCTCGTCCGCTGGGATCCGCTTTTCGAGGACATCGAAGTCGAGCTCATCGCCGATGAAAAGGAACGCTCCAAGGCTCCCACCATCGGCTACTACGCCATGTTCGAGTACATCAACGGCTTCCGAAAGGCCATGTACTGGAGCCGGGAACGCATGGAGGAGCACGCCAAGCAGTATTCCCAGGCATTCCGTACCGACACGGCCAAGGGTTGGACAAACTCCTTCTGGACCAAAGACTTTGACG
Organism: bacterium; assembly: GCA_037303805.1. Classification (GTDB taxonomy): domain Bacteria; phylum Desulfobacterota; class Desulfovibrionia; order Desulfovibrionales; family Desulfovibrionaceae; genus Mailhella. The sequence continues at coordinate 2,113 of JAXVQY010000095.1, forward strand.
CCATGGCCATCAAAACCATGCTCCGCCAGCTCATCAGCAAGTGGGGCATCATGTCCGTGGAAATGCAGTCTGCGCTTGAAGCCGACGGCAGGTTGGCAGACGGCTCCTTTGCCGACGGCAATGTTCTGGATGCGGACTTTGTCACCGCGGGCGAAACCGTGAATCGAGAAACCGGCGAAGTCATGGAAATGCACGCTCACGAGAAGCCTAGACGCGGCCGCAGGCCCAAGTCCGAAACCATTCCCGTTACCGAACCTGACCAGCCCCTCGCGCAGACACAGGAACATGAGGTAGAGCCCTCCCCCACGCCCGACCCTGAGGAGATTCAGGAATCCCCCGATTCTCTGTCCGAGCCGCAAGTCACGCCCATGGGCAGCTACGAGCCTCCCGTCATGGACCAGCCGACCGAAGATGCTGCAGCTATGGCCCGCGCCGCCCGCTATGACGCTCAGGAAGACGCGTTCTACAGCATGTAATATCAGTCATCCTCCTCTCCAACTGCCTCCCGGCGGGCTTCATACGCCGGGCCTCCTCTATGCCGGAAATCAAAATGCCTGCCGCAAATATTACGGAGACGGTTTTCCGTCTCTTCGTGTCTGGAAACAGCCTTCAGGATGCCGTCAAGACGGCCGCCGCGCATGTGAAAAACGCAAGCGCCGACTACTGCGCATCACACGACATCGAGCCCAGCAAGCTCACAGTCAGCCTGCAAAGCGCTATGCCTGAGAAAAACGGCTACAGGCTGACGTATGCCATAACACACAGGGCCACCTAGAATGATGGAAGCCCTGAAGATCTACGCGGGTGACCGTATCATCGACAACAAGGGACGCGAGCTATACCTAAGCGGCCGTGCGAAAATCGCAGGACGGTCGGGCTGGCTTGCGTACCCGGTAAAAAAAGAGAAAGTCCAGTTCGGACACGTAGCCGTGGTGCTGAACACGGAGATCATGGCCGTTGTCGGTGATAACGGCCAGTTCATTTTGGCGAGGTAAAAAAATGAAAGTCATGATTTCCCAGCCCATGAGGGGCAAATCTACCGAACAGGTGCGGGCCGAGCGGGCCTCCGTCATTGCCATGCTGGAGGTCAAAGGGCACACGGTTGTCGATACCGTTTTCACGGAAGAGCCGCCGGCCGCCGACAATACGGCACTCTGGAATCTTGGCCAGAGCCTGTGTGCCATGAGCCATGTCGATGCCGTGTACTTCATGGAAGGCTGGCGCCAGGCACGGGGCTGTCTCATCGAACACATGGCCGCCGAGAAATACGGCCTGTGGATCATTCACCAGGACTGACTAGCCCCGCCGGAGGCACTCTCCGGCCAAAGCTTATCAGCCGGAGAAATATACTCGACCCTTGTCAGTCGTTTTTTCCCCTGCTATCCCAAAAGAAACCTTGCGCCGGCCATACCGGCAGCCATCCCATGCTTAGGGATTTTTTCAGGAGCCTTTCATGTCAGAGTCAGACCAGCGTTTACCCTTCAAGCCCGGCGACATCGTTCGGCATTTCAAGCATGAACACTACCCTGCCGATTCTCCCATGTATACCTACAAAATCCTGGGCTTTGCCACTCACTCCGAGACCAGAGAAACTCTCGTCATCTACGAGGCGCTCTACGACCTGCACGATGAAGATACACTCAAAGTATTCGCAAGGCCGCTCGATATGTTCATGTCAAAGGTGAACAAGGAGAAGTATCCCGACATTCGGCAGGAATACCGCTTCGAACTTCTGAGCAGAGCGTAACGGGAAACTTCCTTTCTTGCCTGCACATGTTCCCTCTGCTATTTCTGAGCAGACCATACAGGTGGAGCATCTCATGTCACTGACGGAATCTCTCTCTCGAATCGACGAACTTCAGACACAGATCAACAGTCTGCGACCTCTGAACGAAGCAGAGGCGGCCTCTCTGCGCGAATACTACAAAATAGGCCTCACCTACAGTAGCAACGCCCTGGAAGGCAATACGCTCACCGAGTCGGAAACCAAGGTAGTTCTGGAAGACGGCCTTACCATCGGTGGGAGACCTCTGCGCGATCATCTTGAGGCCGTCGGCCATGCCGCCGCCTTTGACCATGTCTGCTCGCTCCAGCGCGGCACGGGATTCTCCGAACAGGATATCCTCACCCTGCACCGGCTGTTTTTCTGCAAAATCCAGGAGGAACAGGCCGGTGTCTACAGAAAAAGCCGTATCTTCGTGACGGGCTCTGCCCACAAATTTCCGAGTCCCGAAGAAGTTCCGACTCTCATGAAGGAATTCGTGGA
>JAXVQY010000096.1:0-1557 GCA_037303805.1 bacterium
TGCCGTACAGAGCAGAATGAAGGCGGTATCTCCCGAATCGACTGTGTACATGAAACACTCCCGTCAGGCTGAAGTTGAAGCATTGTCGCGGCCGGTCGGGGCAAGTCCGACATGCGGAAGCAGAAAGAGCCATGCGGCAATGACGAAGGGAAAAGTAAGGGTAGGAATGCCGAGAGGGGCAAGCGCCACGTTGAGAGCCCCCTGAGCCACCACGGTGAACACCGTTGCCAGAAAGGTGTACAGCACCACCCGCCAGCCGGGACGATAGAAGGTCGTTCCCATACCGATGGCGGTGAGCACGGCGCTGAACTGATAAAGACCGGCTCCGACGGAGGCACCGTCCGCACCGAGCAGAAGCGCCGCAATCATGGCCACAACCGAACCGCACCAGCCGAACAGCGCTGCCGAAGGCGACGAGACGGCCAGTCCGACCAGAAAGAGCATGCCCGTCACGGGATCATCAAGAAGAAAGACCTGCGACACCCCGGAAAGACTGGAAAGAACAAGCGCCTCCGGACCGAAGAAGGCAACGGCATCGTGCGGCAGCACAGGCAGGGCCGGATGCGGGAGCGCCACGGCGTCGAAGCCGGAAAAGCTGTAGGAAGCCAGAAGAATGAACCAGGTGGCGAACACGAAGGGGCCTGTCATGGCCGAAACCTTCCACGAGGCGAAGACTCGGGAAACTGCCATCATGATGACGGTGGAAAACACGGCTCCCAGCACAATAAGCATCCAGCAGACGGGGCCCCCTTCCAGAAATACGGGCAGGGCGCAGCCCACCAGTATGCCGTTGTAGCCGTGCAGCCCCTCTTCCACCTCTTCGAGAGGAGCTCCGAGCAGGCATGCGGTCAGCGTGCCTGCCGCAAGACCGAGCAGCGCGCCGTAGAAAATTTCCATTCTTCCCGCGTTCCACGCTCCCCAGGCAATGCCGCAGAGAAAAAACAGCCCCGTCCACTGGGAATTCTGAAACATGACCTGTCCGGCACCGCGCAAAAGTGCGCTCAGCCCCCGCCTCAGCGGACAGCCTCTCTCGCCGGACATGCCGCAGCTTCTGGTCATCATGTCTGCCACCTCCTTCCGGTCCGGCCGGATCAGCGCCAGAGAAATTCGGGCGGCAGAGGCCTGCCGAGAGCCCGTTCTCTCACCAGCGAATGGAATTCCCGCATTTTTGCCCGTACGCTTTCCGCACCGTGACCGAGTACCCTGAACGCCACTCCGGCACCGCCCGGCAGTTTCAATGCTCCCCAGGCAAGTTCCCGCGTCACGGCACATCCCGCATCGTGAGCAAGTTCCGAAACAAGAGACTCGGGCACCAGCGCGAACATGCTTCCGAACACCTCGAAACCGTTCATCACCGCGACATTGCAGAAATTCGTATCATCCGGTTCCAGCACGAGACGCTCCTCAAACAGAAGGGCTCCGTCCTCCCGGCAGACATGAAAACCCGCCGAGTAAAGATCAAAGCCGAAAAGTTCCTCTTCATGATGCCAGCGACGCCCGGGGACGAGCATTTCCCCGTAGAGAAAACAGGCCGATTCCGGCAGCGTGACCCAGGTA
>JAXVQY010000097.1:0-4425 GCA_037303805.1 bacterium
CCCCATGGCTCAGACCCGTGAGCACATCCTGCTCGCCCGTCAGGTCGGCGTGCCCTACATCATCGTGTTCATGAACAAGTGCGACCAGGTCGACGATCCCGAACTGCTGGATCTCGTCGAAATGGAAATGCGCGAACTTCTGACCGCCAACGGCTTCCCGGGCGACGATGTTCCGGTTATCCGCGGTTCCGCTCTGAATGCTCTGAACTGCGACAACTGGCAGGATCCTGATGCCAAGTGCATCCTCGAACTGCTCGATGCCTGCGACAACTACATTCCTGATCCCGTTCGCGAAACCGATAAGCCCTTCCTTATGCCTATCGAAGACGTGTTCTCCATCTCCGGCCGTGGCACCGTGGTGACCGGTCGTGTGGAACGCGGCATCGTGAAGGTCGGTGACACCGTGGAAATCGTGGGCATCCGTCCCACCCAGACCACCACTGTGACCGGCGTTGAAATGTTCCGCAAGCTGCTCGATCAGGGCCAGGCCGGTGACAACATCGGTGCTCTGCTCCGCGGCATCAAGCGTGAAGACGTGGAACGCGGCCAGGTTCTCGCCGCTCCCAAGTCCATCACCCCTCACACCAAGTTCAAGTCCGAAGTGTACGTTCTGAGCAAGGATGAAGGCGGCCGTCACACTCCCTTCTTCTCCGGCTATCGTCCTCAGTTCTATTTCCGCACCACCGACATCACCGGCGTGATCAAGCTGGCTGAAGGCGTGGAAATGGTTATGCCCGGCGATAACGCTACCTTCAATGTTGAACTCATCCATCCCATCGCCATGGCTCCCGGTGAACGCTTCGCTATCCGCGAAGGCGGCCACACCGTCGGTTCCGGCGTGGTGACTGAAATCCTGGAGTAATACCATGCGCGTGAACATCCTGCTCGCTTGCACGGAATGCAAGCGCCGCAACTACGCCACGGTTAAGAACAAGAAGAACACTACCGGTCGTCTTGAAGTCATGAAGTACTGCCCCTGGGACAAGAAACATACGACTCATCGCGAAGCGAAGTAGTGCTTCATAGCGCAGGCCAGTAGCTCCAACGGCAGAGCGGCGGTCTCCAAAACCGCATGTTGGGGGTTCGAATCCCTCCTGGCCTGCCATTTCTTTTGTCTTTTCAGTTTTGAGGCTAACATGAGCAAAAAACAGAGTGACGCCGTGGAAGCGAATTCCCAGGCAAAAGCGGCTCCCGCCACTGCCTCCAGCAAGTCTGGCCAGTCCGCTGGCGAAGATCGCGGACTGATGGCGCGCTTTGCTGCATTCAGGGATTATCTTCTCCTGTCTCGCGTTGAGCTGCGCAAGGTCAGCTGGCCCAACTGGAAAGAAACCCGTACCACCAGCATGGTGGTGCTCGGCTTTGTTGCCGTCATGGCCATCCTTCTCGGTGTGGTGGATCTCATCCTTTCCAGTGTGGTTCGTCTGATCCTTGCCTAGAGGATAATTCCGTTCACACTTTCTCCACATCCGCAAGGGTAAATACAATGGCTGAGCAAGAAAGCATCACCGAATTCCCTGTCAATTCTGAATCTGCAGCTGCTCAGGATGCCGGACACTGGTACATCCTGCATACCTATTCTGGTTTTGAACAGAGGGTTGAGCAGATGATCCGGGAACTGATGCGCACAGGCCAGGACAACGGCTGCATCCATGATGTGGTTGTTCCTACCGAACGAGTCATCGAACTCGGTAAGGGCGGTCAGAAGCGCACCACCACCAGAAAGTTCTATCCCGGTTATGTCATGGTCCGCATGACGATGACCGATCTTTCCTGGCACATGGTTCAGAATATCCCCAAGGTCACCGGCTTTGTGGGAGGGAAAAATCGTCCTGCACCTATGGGTCCTGGTGAAGCGGAACGCATTCTTTCGTTGATGGAAACCCGTCAGGAACAGCCTCGTCCCAAGTTCAACTTCGACCGTGGTGATGAGGTCAGGGTCATTGATGGCCCCTTCGGCGGTTTCAACGGCGTAGTGGAAGAAGTCAATTACGACAAGGGCAAACTCAAGGTGTCCGTGTCCATCTTCGGCCGTCAGACGCCGGTGGAACTCGATTTCATCCAGGTGACCAAGGGCTGAGCCCTCACCGAGAAATTTCTGCTCTGGATTATTTCATCGACAGCAGTCAGGCCTGTGCCTGAGACCGCAAAATAAGGATTAACGACAATGGCCAAGAAAGAAGTTGCCAAGATCAAACTGCAGATTCCTGCTGGTGCTGCCAACCCCTCTCCGCCCGTCGGTCCCGCTCTGGGCCAGCACGGCGTGAACATCATGGGGTTCTGCAAGGAATTCAATGCTCGTACTCAGGATCAGAAGGGCATGATCATCCCCGTGATCATCACGGTGTATGCTGACCGCTCCTTCACCTTTGTCACCAAGACGCCTCCGGCTCCCGTTTTGCTGATGAAGGCCGCCAAGGTTGAAAAGGGATCCGGCGAGCCCAACCGTACCAAGGTTGGTTCCGTCACCATGGCTCAGGTTGAGGAAATCGCCAAGCTGAAGATGCCCGACCTGAACTGCAAGGATCTCGAAGGCGCCGTGCGCAATATCATGGGCACCGCGCGCAGCATGGGACTGGACGTTAAGTAATAACGTTCAGGCGGCAAGACGGCGTCCGTACGTGTGATATGTGGGCGCGTTCATCGCGCCGCGCCTATTTCGTTGGATTCGGCCGTACTGCCGGTTTCCGCCGGCAGGAGATTCGAGACGACAAGCGCAAAGAAAGGAATACCATCATGCCTACGCATGGAAAAAAATATCGCAATTCGCTGGAAGGCGTTGATCTGACCCAGCGTTTTTCCGTGGAGGACGCGGTTGCCAAGTCCCTTGGCGCTTCCTTCGCCAAATTTGATGAAACGGTTGATGTGGCCCTCCGCCTGGGCGTCGACCCCAAGTACTCCGACCAGATGGTCCGCGGTGCTGTTTCCCTTCCCCATGGCCTCGGCAAGACCGTTCGCGTGGCCGTGTTCTGCAAGGGCGACAAGCAGGCTGAAGCCCGCGCCGCCGGTGCCGACGTGGTCGGCGCTGAAGACCTCGTCGCCCAGATCAAGGGCGGCTGGCTGGAATTCGACGCCGCCGTCGCCGCTCCCGACGTCATGGCTCTCGTCGGCCAGGTCGGCCGTGTGCTCGGCCCCCGCGGCCTGATGCCCAACGCCAAGACCGGCACCGTCACCTTCGACGTTGCCAAGGCCGTTCAGGAACTGAAGGCCGGTCGCGTGGACTTCAAGGTTGACAAGGCCGGTGTGCTGCACGCCCCCCTCGGCAAGGTTTCCTTCGGACCTGAAAAGATCCTCGGCAACCTCAAGGCTCTGCTCGATGCCGTTGTGCGTCTGAAGCCTTCTGCCGCCAAGGGCCAGTACATGCTTTCCATGACCGTTTCCACCACCATGGGCCCCGGCTTCAAGGTCGACATGGCCCAGTGCAAGAAGTTCATCGAAGGCTAAGTGACAGGCATCCCGCAAGGGATGCCTTCCGCCTTTCAAATATTTAGGCTAGGGAAGGAATTTCGGGTCGAAGACGGCAGGTGGCGCAAGCCTTAATAGCCTGCTCAGACAGATTCTTTGGCTCGGCATTCCACAAGACAAAACACCCAATCGTGAGGAGCATCACGTGAAGAACAGGTCTGAAAAAGCCGTAATCATCGAGCAGGTCAAGGAAGTTGCCTCTCGTGCCTCGTTTGCGGTTGTGACCGACTTCAAGGGTATGTCGGTGGAAGAGCTGACCGGGCTCCGTGTGGCGCTGCGCGCCGCTGGCGGCGAATATCACGTCGTCAAGAACACTCTTGCCCGCATCGCTTTAGCAGACACCGAACACAGCTCCATCTCTTCTTCGCTGAAGGATAACTGTGCCATCGCCCTTGGATTCAAGGATCCCGTCGGTGTGGCCAAGGCTCTCACGGACTTCGCCAAGACCAACAGCAAGCTGGAAATCCGTCAGGCCAGCCTTGACGGCAAGGCTCTGAGCCCCGCTCAGATTGCCGAACTCGCCAAGCTGCCTTCCAAGGAACAGCTGCTTGCTCAGGCTCTGGCGACCATGAACGCCGTACCCACCAATTTTGTGTCTCTCATGGCCAATATGGTCCGTCCTCTTCTGTACGCCCTCAAGGCTATCGAAGAGAAGAAGGCTGCCTAAGGGCATCTTTCGGCTGCCATTTCGCCCCAACCCATCAAAGTCAAAGAATTTTAAGGAGTCATTACCATGGCCGATATCACCAAGGAACAGGTTGTTGAGTTCATCTCCAACATGACCGTGCTCGAACTGGCTGAATTCATCAAGGAACTCGAAGAAAAGTTCGGCGTTTCCGCCGCTGCTCCCGCCGTTGCCGTTGCCGCTGCTCCTGCCGCTGCCGCTCCTGCTGAAGAAGAAAAGACCGAATTCGACGTTATCCTGAAGGAAGTCGGCGCCAACAAGATCGGCGTCATCAAGGT
>JAXVQY010000098.1:0-4432 GCA_037303805.1 bacterium
GAAGTCTTACGACGACAGATTTACAGTCTGTTCCCTTTGGCCACTCGGGAACCCCACCACGCTATACAAAAACGCTTTCGCGTTCTTGCCGCAACCGGAAGAAGGAGCGTGACCTTCACCGGCCACCCGAATCAGACGATTCGGGAAATTTGGAGCTCTTCCTCAGCGTCACTCCAAAATATGGAGCTGGCGATGGGAATCGAACCCGCAACCTGCTGATTACAAATCAGCTGCTCTGCCAGTTGAGCTACGCCAGCAGCAGGTATGGGAACTTACCCGGAAACGGAAATCTTGGCAAGAAGTTTTTTTCTTCTTTCGGGCGTTCCCCGCAAACAGCAAAAGACTTGTATCCAAGAGCCGACACTTTGTAAAGCCTTTTCTTCCCCCTTTTTCAAAAAATTTTACCTTCAGTCCCTTTTCGATACCGATGGAGCTCTTTTCCGGCCCTTTAAACTCGAAGTTCTCCCCTCCTGATCCGCAGCGGACAGCGGCAGGGAAAAGAGCGACGGTATTCCGCGCTCCTTTCCTCCCGCAGCACGGCACGTCAGAATCGGTAAAGTACGCTCAGATGTCCGCCGAGTCCGTCTCTTTCCCCGGTACTGCCCTGAAACGCCACATCAAAGACCAGCGGACCTGAGGCAGGTTCCATACTTAAGCCCAGCTCAAAGAGACCGCTGTCTCCCTTGAGCGAGGCGTCCGGAATGGAAAAATCCTGTGCCACGGCCCTGGCCGTGCCGCTGTATTCGTGTTCCCAGGCGGCACCGACATACGGCGTCAGTGTATCGAACAGCGTGACGTCCAGCCGCATACCTAAACGCAGGCGCCGGGAGTCCACACTGTTGAAATTGACGATTTCGCCGTTCATATCGGCCTTGTCTCCGCTCTGATGCGTCCAGAAAAACTTTCCGTACACATCGACATCGAAGAGTCCGCCGATCGGCAGAAGATAACCGAGTCCCACATGGCCGCCATAGTAATGGTTGGAAAGATCGTAGTCGGCGGGACGGTTCAGGTTGTCCCGCAGGTCATCACTATACCAGTCCGTGTCCATATTGCCCATGCGCCACACACCTTCCGCATAGCCGCCGGTCAGCGGCCCGGTGCCGATGTCGAACCTGGCCAGCAGACCTCCGCCTGCATACCGGCTGGTTCCCCGTCCGTTGACATCACCGGAGACAAAACCGTTGAACGTATCAAGATGGGCTCGACCGAATTCAAAGAAAGCGCCGACCACGGCATCCCCCATATCGGATTCAAAGCCTCCCGTCACACCGGTCATGCCGGAAAAGCCTTCCGTATCCGCCCTGGATCCCGTATGATACCGGGAAGTGCCTCCGTATCCGGCAGCAAACGGCATCCACTCATGCCCTGCGCTTCCGGCGGCCGCCCGTGCATGCCTGAGACCCGTGTCGGCTGCCAGATCCGCCCCCTGATTAAGCAATCCCGTACTGGCGGCACGAGCCTCCGTCAGAGCCGCAATACGCGGATTCATGCGGACTTCCGTCAACTGAAGCTGCACTGCCGTGCCGGTATTGTTGAGTACGCCGTCAAAATAGGAGGCATAGCCGTTCTGAAGACTGACCAGTCGCCCCGCATCGGCCTGTGCCACAGCTCCGCTTGCATCACTGAGCAGAGTGAATGTTTCCCCGAGATACGCGCGACCTCCCGTAATGACGCCGGGGAGCTGCGCCGTCACGACGGACCCGGCAAAGTCACCGCTCCGGGCATCCGTCACCGTCAGCATGGGCACATCGACGGGAGCCCCTGGTGCTGGAAGAACAAAGTGAAGATTTTCGAACCCGGCGACACGGGCTGCACTGCCCTGCCAGCTGTCTACAAACAGCGTGTTGCCGGTACCTGCGGCACTGACAGGCGCACCGTCAACGACGCCGCCGAAAAGAGACGTCCCGGATGAGAGATTCGCCCCTGCCCCTATAATGACGTTGTTGTGCGCAGCAGCACTGTCCGCAGCGCCTTCTCCGCCGTAAATGCTTCCGTCCACCGCGGCATTGCGGATAAGCACCGTGTTGTAACTGGCAGAGGACTCTGTGGACGATACCATGCCGCCGTACACATCGCCTGCAACACGGGCACCGTCGACAACAGCCACGGTATTCGAATCCGCACTGCTGCCAGTCGGTGTTCCGGTCACGGAACCTCCGCTCAGACTGCCCGAGACCAGGGTATTCCCGCTGACGACGACGGTATTTCCGTCCACCGATACGGTCTCGCCGTTATCCTGGGCAAAACCTCCGCTGATGTTTCCTCCGACAGTGCCGTTTTCCACATAAACAGTATTCCGTGAGGCAGAAGCTCCGGTCTCTACAAAACCGCCATACACATTTCCGTCCACGCTGCCGCCCCTGACCGTGACGGTATTGGCATCCGCCGTGCCTCCGAGTTCCGCCCCGGTGACGGCACCGCCGGCCGCATTTCCGGATACCGTCGCCCCTTCTCCGATAATCACGGTATTGCGGTTTACTTGTGCTTCAACCTCACTCTGAGGTGCGAAACCGCCGCTGACGCTCCCGGCGATCGAGGCGTGAGAAATACTGACCGTATTATCGCTGGCGGATGCTGTGCCGGAGTCACTCTGTACGGAACCGCCGACGACATTGGCCGTTCCTGTTCCGCCAGAAATCGTTACCGTATTGCCGTCAGCCGTGCCTTTGCCTTCATAACTGTGCACCTCGCCGCCGACAACGTCTCCGAAGGTACCTCCGCTTATGGACACCGTATTGTTCACGGCGGAGGCGTCGCCTTTTGCTATGGCATAACCGCCGTAGATAAGGCGGACAGCCCCTCCGTCGACGTTCACAAAATTGCCCGACGACAGAGACGAAGCAACGGCGGAACTTTCTCCGTACGCTTCACCGCCGACAACGAAATCCAGAGAAGCTCCATCTCCTATGGATACGCTGTTGTCTACGGCCTCCACCATACCGGAGCCGCCGGACATCTTGGCATAGCCTCCGAAAACCTGCACCCATGGACCGAGACGGAGAGAGCCGGCCATGGACACTGTATTATGACTGGCCGAAACGTCGCTGACATAGCTTCGTGCATAGCCGCCGTAAATATTATCGTTGAACCCCGTCAGGCCTCCGCTGACCAGGACGCTGTTGTTGCTGGCTTCGGCAGAACCGACCCGACTTAATGCCGAGCCCCCGTACAGATCCATGGCAATGCTGCCGCCGGTGACACGGACGGTACTGTCGTCGGCCACGGCATTCCCTCCCTGAGAACGGAATCCGTAAACATAATCATAGGAATCCCCGGAAGAAACCGAGGCTAGCCCGTTACCGGTCAGGTCCGTGGCCTGCCCCTGTACGGGAAATCCCCATGTCAGAAAAAAAGAGGCCCCCAGCACAAACACCGATCTTCCGATCAGCGTCCGGAAAACGGAAGGAACCGATACCCCGAACACCCCCATATATTCCCCCTTTGTCGCAGAACAGAGAAGTCGCGCCCGATAGACGCTCGTTCCGATACTTGCCCGAAAAGGAAGACAATTCCATGATTACCGCACTGCCATTCGAATAATCCGCCGTCACCGATGACGAACACCGCCTCCCGTACGAGGCCGACGAAATACTTTTCAGAAAAAATACGAAAAAAATTTCCTTTTGCCGTTGACACTCGACAAATCGTTCCTATTGTAAGTGTATGCTTTTCAGGGATGCTTCCCCACGGAAGATATCCATGAAAAGAAAGAGTCAAGCATCTTCCCGTAAGATAAAGAATGTATCTTTATCCGGGAACAACAGAATGCGGAATGCTTATTCCAACATGATGCATTGATTCTAGTTATGGCTGGAGGTTTTTATTATGCTGCCTAGTATTTTTGGTGAAAGACTTTTCGACGACTTCTTTGGTGATCCTTTTATGCCCGTTTTCAATAACAGACATGACCCGCTGTTCGGCAAGAACGCCAGAAATCTTATGAAGACTGACGTGCGGGAAACGGAAAACACCTATGAGCTCGATATTGATCTGCCCGGATTCAAGAAGGACGAAGTAAAAATCGAACTGGACGGCGGTTACCTCACCATCAGTGCAGCCAAGGGTCTGGACAAAGATGAGGAAAACAAGAAGGGTCAGTACCTGCGCCGCGAACGCTACTCCGGCGAATGCAGCCGCAGCTTCTATGTAGGCGAAGCCCTCGAACCCAAGGATGTTTCCGCCACCTTCGAAGACGGCATTCTGAAGCTCTCCTTCCCGAAGACTCCGGAAAAGAAGGAACCCGAAAAGAAGACCATTGCCATCGCATAACGTTCTGATTTATCCCATACCGGCCGTTTTTCCTCTGTGAAAAACGGCCGCCTCCGTCAGATACGTGCAAGGCGCCGACAGAAGAAATTCTGTCGGCGCCTTTTGTTGGTTAAAAGAAAACCCCCAGCTAGGCTGGGGGTTCCCGAAAACTTATAGTTAT